>JAUSDH010000025.1 GCA_030650655.1 Candidatus Brocadiaceae bacterium | reverse complement strand
AAGGGATCGAAGCAATTGTATCGTTAACGGAATTACCGCTTCATAAAACCTTAATAGAGGAATTTGGATTTGAGTATAAACATCTTCCCATACCTGATCTTGCATCACCAACGCAAGAACAAATCGGGGCGTTTGTATCTTTTGTAAATAATCTCACGACTTTTAAGAAAAAAATTGTCGTTCACTGTGACGCCGGAATCGGCAGAACAGGTACTATGCTAGCCTGTTATCTTGTAAGCAAGGGTTGTAGTGCAAGTATGGCCATTGTAGAGGTACGCAAAAAAAGACCGGGATCAATAGAAACGGCAGAACAGGAAGATACGGTCATGAAATATGAAGAAAGAATTTCAAAGAAACCTCATAAAGAATGACGCAATGCTTTTTTCATGAAGTGCTCATGAGCAATGATAGCCGCACCCACGGCTGTGGTAATTTGTGGATCGTGTGGAACGTGTAAAGCTACCCCTAATTCTTGTTCCAAGGCCTTCTTCAATCCTTGATTAAAGGCTGGGCCTCCATCAAAAAAAATGGCCTCTTTAACACCGATTTTTTTGACCATAGATACTACACGCTTGGCAATGGATTTGTGAATTCCGGCAATAATGTCCTCAACTCGTCTTCCCTGAGACAACAGTGATATAACTTCAGATTCACCAAAGACTGTGCATAAACTATTTATCTGTGGTATATCTTCTGCCTTTTCTGATAACCTTCCTAGCTCATCCAGTTCTACCTCAAGGACACGGCTCATAACCTCCAGGAAACGTCCCGTCCCGGCAGCGCATTTGTCGTTCATGGCAAAATCCACCATAATACCATTATTATCCAGGGCGATTACCTTGCAGTCCTGACCGCCGATATTAATAAGGGTCCTTACATTTACCTTCCCGTTCATGAGCCATTTGGCGGCCCGGGCATTTGCCGTTATTTCTGTGACAATTTCGTTGGCGGGTATCATCCTGCGGCCATATCCTGTAGTTACCGTGTACTGGATTTCGTCCTCTTTCAGATCAAGGTCCTCCAACATCTCATCTAACAACAGTTTTACCGTCTTCTTGCAGTTAGCGCCGGTAGCGGATATTTTTGATCCGAGGATGGTGTGTCCACGCATTATTACGGCCTTGGTGGTAGTTGAACCTATATCAATACCCGCGACGATTTTCATAATTTTCCATAATAACCGCTATTGACATACAAGGCAAGGCAAAAGGTCATGGTACATAAAAGACCTGAGGTGGATTCCTCCCCCTATCCCCCTCACGGAGGGGGATAAAGGGGGAGGAAATCAAGCATATTTTACAAAAAAGACTTGAAGGATGTATTGATTATTTGGTATACTGCGAGTCATTCAAAGTATAAATTTATTTTTGATGAGTCTGCTTCGCTTGATCCATCGTACGTTTCTGCAAATAATTTTTTCTGAGGTAAGCGATGGTATATCCTTTGCCAAACCAAACCAAACCAAATTAACGAAGGCTTACCGTTTTGTTATTAGTACTTCATAAAGACGCCTTTTCTGGCATGAGATGCCGGGAAAGGCGTCTTTTTGTTTCGACAGGATTTACAGGATAAACAGCAGGAAACCAGAGAGACATTGGAGAAAAAACAAGAATAAGGAGAATGGGAGAATCGGGGAGTTTTTGAGTAGGATGGGTTAAGCTACAGCGAACCCATCAAAATACTTTTCCCGTATTTCGTGGATTAGTCTTACAACACAGGAGGGTTGATCGTATGGTAACAACGATAAAGCGTTATTTATTTCTGGTACTGAGCGCCCTTTTCATATCGTCAGCCGCATTTGCCAACAATGCCACCGTCTCGAATATGACGATGACGGGGCAGGACGCCACAAATGACTACGTCCTGGTAGAATTCGACACCAGTTGGGAGAACTCGTGGCGAACGAGCAGCGCCCCAAACAACTGGGACGCCGTATGGGTGTTCGTGAAATATAAGGTGGGAAGCGGTGATTGGCAGAATGCCACCCTTTCCGCTACGGCAGGCCAACACACAGCGCCATCGGGGTCAACAATCACGCCGGCATCAGACGGGAAGGGGGCATTCATCTACCGGAGTGCGAATGGTTCTGGCACGGCCAGCTTAAGCGACGCACGGCTCAGGTGGAACTACGGCACGGACGGCGTGGCGGATGACGCCCAGGTGGCGCTCAAGGTCATAGCCACAGAAATGGTGTACGTGCCCACGGGGGCATTCCAGGCGGGAAGTGGCGGAACGGGAACCTATGAGTTTACCCGTACTGATATCATCGCGGGGAGTGCAACGCAGGCGGGTGGATACCCTACAGGGCAGGGGCAGCCGGTGCCGAGTAACGATAGCTGGCCCAATGGTTACACCGCCTTTTACTGTATGAAGTACGCGGTAACTCAGGAGCAGTACGTGGATTTTTTGAATACGCTGGGTCGAACACAACAAAACACACGTACCGAAACCGATTTAGCGTCGGGAATAACGAGTGTAACCAACCGCTATGTGATGAGCAACAGTTCAGTTGTGCAGTACCGGAACGGAATCCGCTGCGATGCTGCCATACCAGCAACTGGCACAATCACCTTTTATTGTGATTTTAACGGTAATGGTACAGGTGGAGAATCTGACGACGGACAGCATATTGCCAGCAACTATCTCTCTTGGGCAGACGGTGCGGCGTATGCGGATTGGGCGGCCTTGCGGCCAATGACCGAATTGGAATTCGAAAAGGCGTGCCGGGGCACAGCCGCTGCGGTAGCCGATGAATATGCATGGGGGAGTACGAGTATTACCCAGGCGACGGGTATTACGAATGGTGGCGCTAGCAACGAGACGGCGAGCAATTCCTCAGCAAACTGTGCTTACGGTAATCATGCATCAGTGCAAGGGCCGATGCGTGCGGGGTGTTTTGCGAGCACAAGCAGCGACCGTGAAGGGGCGGGGGCGACGTACTATGGCATCATGGAGATGAGCGGGAACTTGTGGAAGAGGTGTGTGACGATAGGTAATAGCGACGGCAGGTCATTTACAGGGTCGCATGGGGACGGCGTATTAGATAGTACGGGAGATGCCAACGCCAGCAGTTGGCCGGGAACAAGCGCATCAGGGGGGGACTTGCGTGGCGGTCGATGGACCAATGATGCCACGCACGCTCGTGTGTCTGACCGCACCGCTGCGTATGACACATATTCCGGCCGGAGCCGCGGTTCTGAGTTTCGGTGTGTAAGGAGCGCTCCTTAGGGGTGTAAATCAGTAGGCAGTAGGCAGGTTGAGTGAGGCAAGCGCAAGCACGTAGGGTTATAGAGTCCATTGGGTTTGTTGGGCCAACTTGATTGTATAGGAATTCTCATTTTATTTAAGCGGGTGTTAGGACATCTTTTCATATAAGGGTGGGTGAAGCGAAGCGCATCCAATAAAACAGTTTGAACCAATCGAACGGCTTTGATCGGGTTCGCTTCGCTTAATCCTTCTACGCTTTTTTGTAATCTATGGTCCATAACAAGGAGGATCGAAAATGAAATGTAAGATCGTAACGGTATTGATAGTGTCGATGGTGACGAGCATTGTATGTGGTCGTATGCTTTTTGCCCAATACACCGGTGGCAGTGGTGATGGGTATGCAATGGGTTCATTTTCGGGTACCCTGTGGATGCCCACTGTCAGAACCGGTTCAGCCACCAATGTCACCACAAGCTCTGTCACGCTCAACGGTACGGTAAATGCACACGGCACGTCAACAACGGCGCTCTTCCAGTACGGGGCGAGCATCGGTATCTATACCGGCACATCATCAACAACGAGCATTTCAACGGATGGCGCGTCGACCGTCAGTATCAGTATCAGCAGTCTATCGGTCAGCACCACGTACTATTACCGCATAGCGGCGAACAACAGTGCCGGGACATCCACCGGGAGCAAGGCAGCATTTACCACCTTAATCCCATCTTCCACATTGGTAACCTCCACAAGCCCACCCAATGGCGCTATCGGGGTGGGGACGAACACGGCAGTTACCGCCACGTTCTCCATGTATATGAACGGTTCTACCCTGACACCGGATACCTTTAAACTGCGGAGTGACGGCGGCGCGGTTACCGGTTCGGTAACGACAAACGGCGCCACGGCCACCTTTACCCCTGCAAGCCGCCTGGCATATAACACTCCCTATACGGCAAAGATCACTACCGGCGCACAGGCGGCAAACTTTACCGGGACAACACTGGATTCAGATTACTTGTGGAGTTTTACCACTGAATCGGCCCCCGATGTACCAACACCCACAGTGACGCCATCGCCCACACCAGTCGCCACGCCGACAGTGGTTTCAACTGTAACACCGACACCCGTGTCGTCGCCAACACCATCACCGACTCTCGCAGCAACACCAGCACAGCCTGCAGGCCTGCACCTGAGCAAGGAGGTGGCGTATCTATCCGGTGACACCGTTGCGGTTACCGTAGTGGATGCCGACGGGGATACCAATGCAACATCAGAAGACAGATTAACCACCGCACTCAAGGTAACGGCGCTCAATTACTATGCCGGTAGTGACCTTACATTAGACATGAAGGAGGACGCCGTAAACAGTGGGACGTTTCTGGCGACCATTAAGACAGGCACAACCACGAACGGTGGCGCCAGTACGAGTGTGAGATCAAACATAGGCACGATAAAGACCGTGCAGGGCGGGACGGCCACGGTCATCTATACGGACACCACACCAAATGCCTCAACGATTACAAAAACGCTGTTGTTCAGCAGTTCTGATGCGTCCCTGGCATTCGATGCCAGCGCATACGCTATAGGTTCATATGCGGTGCTCACGTATGTTGACGCAGAGGAAAATGAGGACTCCACAAAAGTGGACGTACTCCTGGACAATGCGTACATCGAGACGTCGTCGTTCAACAGGGCAAAGGTAAGGTTTGCAGAGACGGGTGTGGATACGGGTACTTTCAAAGGTTCGATCCAGATTAGCTCCAGCGACACGCTGGATTACGACCGCATCCAGGCGAACAGCGGCGAGAAGCTGACGACCTGGTGCGAGGACAGGATAAACACGACGGGTGTCCCAAGGGTGGTGAGCGCTACCAGCCAGGTAACAGGTTCAGGCACATCCACGCCAACAGTTACACCAGTGGCCACGATAAGCCCGCAGCCATCGATTGCATCAACACCGTCTCCCGTTGAATGTACGGCCGAGGAGATAGCATTGTCACCGGTTAAGTTACTGCTCAGGCGGAACAAGAGAGGTGAGGTAACGGTGACGGTTACAGGCACAAATGGATGTCCTGTAGAGGGGAAGCAGGTAACGCCGAAGGTCAGCACGGGCAAGAAGTTCGTCTCTGTCTCACCCGCAAGCCAGGAGACGGACGAGGATGGACAGGCTGTGTTTACGATAAAGGCAATGAATAAGAAGGGGAGAGCAAGGGTTACGTTCAATGCGGAAGCGTTGAAGAAGTCAATGAATGTAAAGGTAAAGAAATAGGTTCGTTGTATAGGAATTTTCATTTTATATTAAAAACCTTTTCCTTGTTTTTTTATGGTCGCGGTGTAAAACAATGATAGTTCACCGCAAAGTTTGCCGTGAACGCAGAGAAATGCGGATTCCTCCCCCTGTCCCCTCACGGAGGGGGATAAAGGGGGAGGAAATCAAGCAGGTCAGTTGTGGGGATGAAAACAACAAAAATAGTGCAATCCCTACACAAGTAAAATTTTCTCAGAACGAAGTTTCTACCGCGGGCATACACAATTAATATTTTAACTGTTATTGCGAGCGTAGGCGAAGGAATCTGTTTTGATAAGGGGGTAATCCAGAACATACTCAGGATTGCCCCCGTATTTCCTGGGCCGGTTCAATCTTGCAGATTGAACCGAAAAGGTTTGAATGGAATCAGGGACTTTGGATCTTTGGATAGCGTTACCTTCTCAGGGAAAATAAAAGTGTAAATATCATTTCTATTGACAATAAAGGATTTGTTTGTAAAATATTACTAATTATGTCTGACGTAGTTGTATGGCTTGATGATTAACTAACGAGAAGATGTTGTAATATAAAGCCGCTACGATTTATCGTTGCGGCTTTTTTATTTCGTTTATTTTACCACGGAAAAAACAGAGAATATCGAAAAGAAAGATATTTAGTTTAAGGAGTAATATGACGCAATTAGTAAGAGACGATGTACGTAACGTGGCAATTATTGCCCACGTTGATCATGGTAAGACTACCCTTGTAGATCAAATGCTCAAGCAGAGCGGTACATTCCGGTCTAACCAGCAGATCCAAAACGTAGAAAGAATTATGGACTCCAATGATTTGGAAAGAGAACGTGGGATTACAATCCTGGCCAAGAATACTGCTATCAGCTATAAAGGTGTAAAGATTAACATTATTGATACACCAGGACATGCTGATTTTGGAGGAGAAGTGGAGCGCGTTCTCAAGATGGCTGATGGTGTATTATTGCTGGTGGATGCAGCCGAAGGGACGATGCCTCAGACGAGGTTTGTACTCCGTAAGGCATTGGGTTATAATTTGAGACCACTTGTGGTAATCAATAAGATTGACAGACCTGAGGCCCGTTGTATGGATGTGCTGGATGAGGTATTTGATCTCTTTGTTGAACTCAATGCAACCGACGAGCAATTGGATTTTATGGTGATTTATGCCAGTGGTCGGGAAGGTTACGCAAAATTATCCTTAGAAGATGACAATAAAGATATTGTCCCGCTACTCGATGCAATTTTGCATTACGTTCCTAAGCCTAGTGGTGATCCCGGTGCGTCATTGCAGATGCAGATAACCTCGCTGGATTATAATGATTATGTTGGCCGAATTGGAATAGGGAAAATTTTTATGGGAAGTATCAACGTAGGCCAGCAAGTTACGAGAATCGACAAAAACAGCAATCATACGACGCATAGGATAACTGAATTATTTACTTTTACAGGGTTAGGAAAAGAGCCGGTAAAATCAGCCAAGGCCGGAGATATTGTTGCATTAACTGGGATTGAGAACATTGACATCAGCGATACAATTGCCTCTATCGATAATCCACAAGCAATGACAAAAATTAGTATTGATGAGCCTACGCTTTCTATGATATTTTCAGTTAATAATTCCCCTTTCTGTGGTCAGGATGGTAAATACGTTACCAGCCGAAATTTGAGAGAAAGACTTTACAGAGAACTGCGATCAAACGTAGCCCTCAAGGTGGAAGATACAGAAACGCCAGATGCCATTCGTGTTTCAGGGCGTGGGCTTCTACACTTGTCCGTGTTAATTGAAAATATGCGGAGGGAGGGATACGAACTACAGGTTTCGAAACCCAAGGTTATTTTTAAGGAATTGGAAGGCGAAAAAGCAGAACCTATAGAGTATGTTGTGATCGATGTGCCCAAAGAATATGAAGGTCAGGTGATCTCCATGTTAGGTTCACGGAAGGGAGAAATGCTCAGCATGGATACCGACAAAAATATTACACATTTTGAGTATAAGATACCTTCACGGGGTTTGATTGGACTGAGAAACCGCCTCTTAAGTGCTACACGTGGAGAGGCAGTGATGTATCATAATTTTTATGCCTATGAGCATTACAAAGGTGATATTGCCCATCGTATACAGGGTGTATTGATTTCTATGACCTTAGGCGAGATAACCGCTTATGCCCTGGATGGATTACTGGACAGAGGTATGATGTTTGTAAAACCAGGAGATCGTGTGTACGAGGGGATGATAGTTGGTGAACACTGTGAACAGAGCGATATTTCGGTAAATGTCATCAGGGCCAAAAAGGCAACCAATATTCGCTGTGCTACTGCGGATAAGGGAATCAAACTTCCTCCACCCAGGGAATTTTCACTTGAAATGGCCCTTGAGTATATCGAAGATGACGAATTGGTAGAGATTACACCCAAAACCTTTCGGTTGAGGAAGAAGCTCCTTACTGAAAACGAACGTAGAACTACCCGTAGACAACAAACGATGGAACCTGTGGAGACACCCTCAGAAAAGACGTAATGGATGAATGTTATTGAAAGAAACGAAACACAAACAAAAAAGCAGGCTTTAGGGCCTGCTTTTTTGTTATATATTCAACATGAACTGTTTATTTATTTACAGCATTTTTGAAATCTTGCCCCGGGGTAAATTTTACCGTCTTGCTGGCCTTGATGTTAATCACAGCCCCTGTCTGCGGATTACGCCCCTTCCGTGCTTTTCTGGCTCTTACTGAAAAAGTGCCAAACCCAATCAAGCGGACTTCCTTGGTCTTTTTAACGCCATTCTTTATACCATCCAAAATAGCATTTACCGCTTTCTCCCCGCAAGCCTTTGATACCTCACATTCTTTTGCTACAACTTCAACCAATTCCTGCTTATTCATTCCAACATCCTCCTTTCAAAAAAATGGTTTACGTGATACGAGAACGATATACCAAACATGCTCTTTTCTTGGCTTAGAATACCTTAATTGACATTCTGAATCAAGTATTTTCTGGATTTTTTCAATAAATATTTTTTTCTCAAAATTATTCTGCAAAGAGTTCCTGAATATTAAAAGCTCATTTTCGTAATCAGAAACAACTAACGATACTGGGGATTTTTAGCTTTTTTCCCAATCCTGAGTATATAATACAGATCTTTTAAACTCTTTTTCAAATACCCATCCGACAATGATGAGCGCTGACTTTTTAATTGATTCCTGTTTAACCTTTTCAGCAATATCAATGAGTTTACTGCATACAATCTTCTGGTCAGGCCAGGTTGCCTTATATACCACGGCCACGGGGCAGTCTTTACCATAATGGGGAATGAGTATTTTTACAACCTCATCGATTTTGTCGATACTCAGGAAAATACACATCGTAGGAGTAGTGGTTGCCAGTTTGCCAAGATGTTCCTTCTCTGGGATGGGGGTTTTCCCTTCCATGCGAGTAATCACAATTGTTTGTGTGGTTCCGGGAAGAGTTAGCTCTTGTTTTAAAGCCGCTGCAGCGCCAACAAAGGAACTGACTCCAGGAATAACCTCATAAGGAATTCCTAGTTCGTCCAGGGCATGCATCTGTTCCTGCATTGCGCCGTAAATTGATGGGTCTCCGGAGTGTATCCTTGCAACGTCAGCATTTTGCCTAAATGCTTCTTTAAAAACAACCACCATTTCTTCCAGACGCATATCAGAAGAATCGTATATCTTTGCATGGGATGGAAGGGCATTAAGTAATTCTTTATTCACTAAAGAACCGGCATAAATGCAATACCCGGATCGTTGGATAGTCTTAAATCCCTTAATCGTTATTAACTCAGGGTCTCCTGGGCCTGCACCTATAAAATATACCTTCATATCTTTAGTTTCCGTCTTTCCAATGAATGGCATTAACGATGACCTTTTTCGATTCTTCTCCTACAATCTTGAATTGACTGTCCTTTATCAAATACGTTGAAGCTTCTTTGCTGTTTGTTCTTACGGTAACGACCCAGTATCCCCCGTCTCTGCTGACAGACTCAATCTTTCCTTTCTTTACTATTACACTGATATTTAATACGGATTCCTGATCTCCCTCTGTTATTTGCCGAACACTTTCTACAGCAAATACGCTCGGTAAACCTGATTTTAGTTTAATCTCCGGGGCATCATAATCATAAAACTGTCCAAATACCGTTGAAGATATTCCGCACAACAAAAATACAAATACAGCTATTTTGTTCTTCATGTATGTCACCTCATATTTGACGTCAGTAAAAATAAGTAATTATTTGCTTGCCTCTCCTTTATTTTATCTTGGTATCAGTGACTTGCATTATTCATATTCCAATGTTTAATAGAAAGTTAATTCCAGACCACCACATTTCATAATGATAAATGAATGCGTGCGAATATATAGGGCACTATTTTACCGATAGAACAAAGAGGTAGCAACCCATTTCTAGTATATTTATATTATATTGACACATCTCGAATTGTTTTTTATATTACGTTATTGTATTATGCTGTATCCTCGTATTGTTTGCACACGATTGTTTATTTATGCTGAGTCAAAAGGTTAAAATTGTAAACGTAAGAAATCTGGCTATAGGTCAAGGACAGCCGTTGGTCTTCATTGCAGGTCCATGCGTCATAGAAAGCCATGAAAGCTGTTTGAAACTGGCAGATAAATTAAAGACCATTTTTCAGGGAAAAAAATTACCCTTTATTTTTAAGGCATCATACGATAAAGCAAATCGGACATCTGTCAATTCGTATCGGGGACCCGGCGTCAAAGAAGGTATAAAGATTTTAGCTGATATTAAAAAACGGTTGGGATTACTGATGCTTTCCGATGTCCATCGAGAAGAGGATATACCGATCGTATTGGAAACACTCGATATTATCCAGATACCTGCATTTCTCTGTCGTCAAACTGATTTAATTCTGGCTGTGGCAAAGACGGGCAAACCAATTAATATCAAAAAAGGGCAATTTTTGGCGCCCTGGGATATGAAGTCGGTTGTCGAAAAAATGCGAAGTACGGGGAATGAACAGATTCTATTAACTGAACGAGGTACGTGCTTCGGTTATAATAATCTGGTCAGCGATATGCGGTCGTTAGTCATAATGCGTGAGTTAGGCTATCCAGTGATTTATGATGCTACACACAGTGTTCAATTGCCAGGCGGTCAGGGAAATGTTTCTGGAGGGGAACGAAACATGGTTATGCCGCTCGCCAGAGCCGCTGTTGCAACAGGATGCGATGGATTGTTCCTGGAAGTGCACGAAAACCCTGAAAAGGCGCTTTCTGATGCCGCAACAATGCTTTCAATAGAAGCCTTGCCGAACTTGATTGACCAGGTATTGGAGATACACAGAGTGGTTACAACAGATACTTAAAAATAACGTAAGATGAATTTTAAAACAGAGTAATTAATTATTGTAAATACGCAAAATTTTAGTATAATTCTACCGTTTTAAAGGTATATTGAATAAATGCCCGCGTAGCTCAATTGGCGGAGCACGTCATTCGTAATGATGAGGTTGTCGGTTCGACTCCGATCGCGGGCTTTTACTATTAAAGTATTGTCAAAGGTAGATCCCTCCTGATTATTTAGAACATATCAAAACAGCATATATTTCCAGGAAAATAATCTCTTCAATTTGGATTTGTAACCCTCATTTGTAAAATAATTATGGTTATTAATAAGAAAAAGGTATTCGTATTGGGTCTGGACTCGATACCACCCGAACTCTTATTTGATAGGTGGTTAGACCAGCTACCTAATATAAAACGCCTTGTTTCCAATAGTATCTATGGTGCGATGAAGAGTACCATCCCGGCTATTACCTGCCCTGCGTGGGTGTCTATGATGACTAGCGCCAATCCCGGCAGGTTGGGATTGTACGGGTTTAGAAATCGATCGGACTATGATTACGAGGGATTGTCATTTGCAAATTCAAGCACCATTCGTCAGGATACGGTGTGGGATATTTTATCAAAAATAGGGAAGAAGGTTGTGGTGATTGGCGTACCCATGACATACCCGCCAAAACCTGTCAATGGATGTATGGTAACATGCTTTATGACGCCCGATACGAAGTGTGATTATACGTATCCACACGAGTTGAAAGCCGAGGTGGAGTCTGTTTCAAATGGTTATATCCTCGATGTCGCGGAGTTCCGGAGTGATAATAAAGATCCCATTTTAAAAACAATCTATGATATGACGGAGAAACGGTTCAGGCTAACCCGACATTTTATCCATTCCAAAGAATGGGATTTCTTTATGGTTGTAGAAATGGGTACCGACAGGATTCATCACGCATTCTGGAAATATTTTGACGAGGAACATCCTAAGTATATCTCTGGTTCTCAATATCGGGATGCCATTCTGAATTATTATAAGTACCTGGACGATGAAATTGGTGAAACCTTGAAGCTATTAAATGACGACACCTTGATTCTAATTGTATCCGATCATGGCGCTAAAAAGATGGTTGGCGGTATCTGTATCAATGAATGGCTTA
>JAUSDH010000224.1 GCA_030650655.1 Candidatus Brocadiaceae bacterium | reverse complement strand
GCTTGGTAGTACAGTCCGCGAGAAGATGGGTAAACAACAATCATATATCTCTGTGGCAAATACGTGTGATGTGATCGAGGAAGATCAACCGGCGCTCTATGTAATGGAAAGCATCTTTGGCGACAGACTCGCTTTCAACCTGCGTGAAAAGCAGGGTCTTGCCTACAGTATCGGCGTTTCCTTCCATAAATACCGGGGTGTTCAGTGGTATCGTATCTCAATGGGTACACGACCGGAAAACATCGAGCAGGCTATACAAGGTATTCGTGACGAGATTGTCTCCATGCGTGGAGCAAAGATCGAAGAGAAGGAGGTGCAAAAGACCATAAATGCCATTTTAGGACGTCGGGGCATGCGGCGGCTGGATCGGGTGAATCAGGCTTATTACATGAGTATGAAGGTGCTCGATGACAAAGAACCGGAAGCAGACGAACAGGAGGCTGAAAAGCTGAAAAAGGTTACGGTGCAGGATGTGGAACGATTAGCCAGAAAAGCCTTCCAGAACGACAATTATTTAATTGTAATTGCAGAATAGAGAATTTTTGCCACGAATCAACACGAAAAGACACGAATAATTTTGAGTTGTGTTTTGGGTTTTTCAAGTAATAGGGGGGAAGCCTTAGGTTTTCATTTTAAAAAAGAGACACGTCTAACCCCTCTAAAAAGAGGGGTTAGGGGTGTGTTTGGTTTTATTTTTAATTCGTGCCTTTGTGACTTTGTGGTAGAAAAAACCATGGAGGGAGAAATTGGACAAGAACAAACCACAGCCCATTTCAATAGATAAGGGACTCCACGTTTGCCCAAATTGCGGGTATGACGATGGCTTCCACACGTCATTTGTGCGGTTAACAGAAGAGACCTGCAATATCATCCTCATCTGTCCAAGCTGTCACGCCAGATATGACCCTGATTGGAAAGTGGAGATACATGGCTCACCGCAAAGGGCGCTGAGAATGCAGAAAAAAGGTCGATAAGGTTGGGTGAAGCAAAGCGCACCCAACAATAAATATTCATTCTCAATGTGATGCGTTTGCACTCGTTAGCCCATTCTATACATACTGCGGCGGCGAATTTTTATGTTAATTGCCTTTCTTTCAACATGGTTAGGAGTTGACAGGTTGTCAGAGAATAGGTGTTTTAAATATTCGTGTCATAAGTCCATCAGTATCAACATCTGATTTTTTGAATTTTGCATTCTCGGACAGTCTATTGACCTCTGTTTTCTTTAATTCTTCCAAGGTCTCCTTTTGCTTCTCATCCAAAACTGCCCCGTACTTTGCAAATAATTCTAATAGTGTACCCTTTTTCCCCTTTCCTTTAATCCACCGGAATGTTTCTTTCTCAAGACCACGCGCGCCGCTAATTTTCAACCCTTGGTAATTCATTGTAATTGTTAGCACTTTGAGACACTTTCCAAAGGTTGGGCTACTTGGACTAATATCAAAAATGCTAATCGTAGCATCTTGACCTCCTATAGCAATCAATCGTCCTGATGGACTCTTATTTACTGAAACAATATTTTCAGGTAAATCCTTTACAAATGAAAGTTCTGTTGGAAAAACAGGCTTTGCTTTCGATTTCATCTTCTGTGAATTCGACACTAAAACAAAGTCGTCACGAAAATACAGGGTATTACTATCATCAATACGGATAGAAGTAGGATTGCAGTTGTAATTACGGAGTATACTTTTCCACAGGTTTCTCTCATCTTTATATTGTTGACTTTCCTCTTCTTCTATCCGTTCTCTCATAAGTTCGATTTCATCAGACGATAGCTGAAAAGAGGATTTATCGAATGAAATTTTTCCGCGCGAAAGACGGAAGCCGCTTGATCTAGTAGACATCCAACCAAGGCTTCTCTCTATTCTAAAGGTTGTGCTTGTATAGTTATCTCTTACCCTCCAAACAATCACTTCGTTGTAAATTAAGCCTGCCAGTAAATCTCCATTGGAACTCCAACATAGATCGTGTAAAGACTCTTTGCGGTGGAGAACCTTCTTATGGTCACCAGTAGCAGCATCTAGAATTAGTAATACTGAAAAAGAAGGAAAGGGAAAGATCCCAATATCACATGCTAAATAACGTTCATCTGGACTCCATGCTATTGACCAAATTTCTTGTGGTTCCTTTATATCGATGTCAGACAAATCCGAATTGCGTAAATCGGTTTTTTCTAATATACAGCCGTTCAAGCCTGCCTCATACAACGAAGCCCCTTTTAAATCTACCATGGTAAGGTCAACACCGGACAAGTCTGCACCATCTAGGATTGCCTGTGATAAATCTTTATTTACAAACAATTCTTTTTGTATATTTAATAACGTTGCTGCATTACCACCCGCATATTTTACCTGTTCTTGAGATTTTCCCCGCGTTTCGTAAATTATCTTCCACAATCGTTCTTTAGCATTTTTAGATAGCATTTCGTTCAATAAATAGCGTACTGCAAACATCCGCTTATTTGTCAGCGATATCGCCCCAAATGTTTCTGCCAATCCAATGATGTCCTTTTGTACAATAGGTAACTGACATGTCCTACCGTCTGCTTCGCAATACGTTTGTACAAAGGTTGGGTCCAGGTATCCTAACTCAGCAGAAAATTTAATGGCGACAAAGTACTCGGCTAGGCTCTTGTGTGCAAACTCATAATACCCAGCCGCATCGCGGTGTAGGAGCGTCTGGTTGCGCAAGTCAAAGTCCCAGGTATCCAATTCGTGCTGGTCTTTGATCCTATCACCAAAGTAACTCTTAATCCGCTCTGGAATAGCAGTGTAATGGATGCGCAACTCTTCGTTTTTTATCATCTCCCAAGCCAGTTCACACAAGAAGTACAACTTGTTGGCAGTTGAGGTGAAAGTGCGCTGTGTGTCAATATTGCGCAAGAGTAACTTGTTAGTTGCATACAGGTATACCTGAGCAGGATTCTTTAGCACATTGTCACCCACTTCATCCAACGCTGCTAATAGCAATTCAATGAGGACTGGTTTGCGAGCCATTTCGGCCAAGTTCGGTGTGTTTAAAATGCGGTCTGCCGTTGTGGTGCCTTTTTCTTTACCCAATCTTCCAATAATAACCTTGCGGATTTGGTCGTCGTTAAAAGGCTCCAGATACAGCACCTCAAACTTAGGCGGCTGTAGCACAATGGTGCGCCTTCCATACTCTTCACCACCCAAAATTTTTTCCGACTCCTTGGCCCAGCGAAAATACTCGGTGCGACTGGTAATAATCACCTTGCTGTTTTCGTCTACCAGGTTCGCAAGTTGCCAAAAGTTATCCACAACCGTCTGGTAATCCACTTGTCGTGCCATCTCATCAAAACCGTCCAGGATTAGCAGCAACTTGCCGCGCCGGTTCATTTCTTGGAATATTTCAAACGCACTACCAACAAACGGCAACTTGTACTGTTCCAAAAGTGCATCGTTAATCAACTGCTGCGGTGTCATCGCTTTAGCAAACATGCGCAGTGTAATGAGTAAAGGCAGTCGCTCGTTAACTGGGTCTTGAAGGTAGCGTTCCAACTGACGATACGTGTAGTGGCGGCAAAACCACGTCTTGCCTGTTCCAAACTCGCCAAGCAGTGAAATGTGCATCTTGCCCCGCTCTTTTAGCCAATTGTCTATATACTTGTCCAAGCTTGCGTGTTTATCACGGTTAATTTCATGCCCTTGCACATCCATTTCCTGTCTGTAACAGGCTAAATCCACGTAAAGTTCAGGAATACGATCTTTTTCAACTAACGCTGTAAGCACGTCAAAATATGGCCGCCACACCATTTGCCGCAAAAAGCCAGACAGATTGAAAACCTGTAATGCATCATCTTCGGTAGTCCGCTGGCGTGCCTGATCAGATACCCTCCTGTCGCTAATCAGCCAACCTTGTGGTGTCTTACGGTCAAGCGCTACATCCAGCGCATCAACGTCGGCAGGTGTGATTTCACCATCAACGCAGCGCACCAGCACGCGTTGCCTTACTGTACCTTGATCCAATGTTGCTATCATGTCCATAAATCGGTCATTAAGTTGTCGAGGTTCGCTCACTTCGTACCGAATTGCCTGCAACCATGTGCGCACTTCATCTGCTAACACAGGTAGTGGATCGCGTCTAGTTTGCATTGTCTGTAATGCCTGAACGATCTCGGATGGCAATGGTTCAGCACGATCGTGTTCTACTACCTTGGATTCAGCGCTAATGACTATGGGGATACCATTCTGTCCCAGTATGGTTAACACTGGATGGTTCTTGGTTTGGAATTCGGTAATGAATGCAGCGTGGACAAAAGAGCCGTGTTGTTTCACATCACTGGGATTGAGCCGAATGGTCAAGATAATAACACTGCGAGCACTAAAGATAACCTTTGTGTGATTATGCAACCACCAGTATACACTGTTGCGTGGATCAAGCGAAAAGTTTTTGACCGTATCAATAGAAATGCGATGTGCATCTATATCCAATTCGTCTGAAAAACGTAAGAGAGAAGCAACCAGTTGTTTGCGTTCCGTTGGATCAAATCTAAACGATATTGGACATTCAGTAATGGGCAATTTTGCATGATGCTTACAAACGTCCATCAGATCATCTATGATATCTTCTGGGACGGTCTTCGCTGCCATGCCTAGCAAAGTGTCACCTGTGCGGTTAGCGTTGTCAATCCAAGCCACGGTCAGGTATTGATGATTTTCGCGGATGGCTTTTTGCTCATCTATGCTATATCCACTGGCTCTCTGCGCTTTGAATTCGACATCGAATTGTGCGCCTAATGCTTCGGCTTTCTCTTTTATACTTGGAAATTTAACTACATCACATTGCATTCCTATGTCATGTAAGTATATGCCGGCTAAGAGTAGATATGTTTCACGCACTGAAAGAGGGCGACCATCATTTGCATCTAGCAACTTTGCAGCAAAATCAACCAATCGCTCGCAATGTTTTATACCATGATCAGTGTAATCTTGTATAATGCGTGGCGCATCAACATTCCATATTTTTTCCACTGCCTCTCGAATAACTGCTAAACTAGTACGCAAGCGGTCATCTGTGATACTTTTTAGAAGGTTTTCTTCAATTTTGGTAAACTTTGCCAAGTCCAAATCCTTTCTTATCGTAGTTTTTCTTGGTCTTACCGCTTCTCAAAATACTCATGCAAAGAGGGTTTATCAATCAAGGACGATTGAACCATCAAAAGATTCAAGTGTAAAGGCAAATCACTCTTTTATCTTGTTCAAGTACTCTGCTACTTTATTTCCCATTCCGGAGGTTGAAAGTATTTTATCCTTTGGCGTTGCAGCAGAGGCGATGTCGCACGTCCGATAGCCATCCTCCAGTACGGACATAATAGCCTGTTCGATAGCGTTTGATTCTTTGCCAAGTCCAAAGGCGTATTTCAGCATCATAGCCCCTGATAGGATTTGTGCCAGGGGGTTTGCCTTGCCCTGCCCTGCAATGTCGGGTGCAGAGCCGTGTATGGGCTCAAAGAGTCCAAACCCTGTCTCTGAAAGGCTTGCGCTGGGAAGCATGCCAATTGACCCGGTAATGGCCGATGCCAGGTCTGACAGGATGTCACCAAACATATTTTCAGTAACGATTACATCAAATTGTTTCGGATTCGTTGCCAGTTGCATGGCTGCATTGTCCACATACATGTGGTTAAGTTGAATCTGTGGATAATTTTTCTGGACGTAATCAACAACCACCTTTCGCCATAGTTTCGAGCTTTCCAAGACGTTGGCCTTGTCAATTGAGGTCAATTTCTTGCTGCGTTTCATCGCCGCCTCGCAGGCCACTTTGGTAATCCTCTGAATCTCCGGTACGGAGTAGATCATGTAGTCAACGGCGTATTCCCCTTGAACCGTTCCTTCTTTCAAGGTGATTGACTTTACCTTGTTTTTGCCGAAATAAACCCCGCCTGTCAATTCACGCACAATCAGGATGTCCAGTCCACCCTTCAAACGGTCTGATTTCAATGATGCTGCATCGGCAAGTGGACCAAAGATTACGACAGGGCGCAGGTTTGCAAACAAGCCGTAAATAGCCCTTAATGGCAGCAAAGCCCCCCGTTCAGGGGTTAGTTCTGCTGGTAGATTCTCCCATTTAGGACCACCCACCGCGCCAAAATAAATAGCATCAGCATTGTTGCAAATTTTCTTTGTTTCATCAGGCAGCGGATGGCCATATTTATCATACGCACACCCGCCTACCAGTGCCTCTTTATATTCAAAGGTATGACCAAATTTTTTTGCAACCGTGTCAAGCACCTTTAGTCCTTCCTTCATTATTTCCGGCCCGATTCCGTCTCCCGCCAGCACAGCAATGCATTTTTTCATGTATTCATCTCCATATAATCATTCGTCTTCTTGTTAAGTAAATTCTTTAAATCAGGACATCTTAAAGTTCACGATTGTAGGGGCCATTCATGAATTACCCCTATACCCAATTTGTTTTAAGATACAGACAATCCGTACTACAATCCATCAACTTCTTGTTTTTTATGCTCGATTTTCAAATTGCACTATCATAAGACATTGATTAGATGAGGCTTACGTAAAGTTTGGAGCATTGAGTTTTTTGTCATTTGAAATTGTTTCATATTTTGATATTCGTATTTCGAATTTGGTTGCGGCCAAAGGCCGCGCTAGGTTTATCTGTGTCCAAAATGAGAGATAATTTTACCTTTATTTTTACGAATAGTCTATCCCATTGTTTTTGTTGACAGGATAAATAAGAGAGTCACTCATTGAACAAATCAAAAAAGACGGAAATCTTGTTGATTTACTCGAGGGGTAAATCTTAGCGCAGCATAGCCACAACCAAAAGGACTCCTTTCTTTCCCCAATTTGCAAGGGGGGACACAGGGGGGTATAAAAAAACTTTCCCAACTTGTCCTCATGAAACTCGTCCTCGTAAAAACGGGGAATGGGGAAAAGAAGTTTTTACAGGGCAATACTATAAAATATACTTTAATTTAGAGAAAGAAACCTTATGCAATTAAAGCCCTTCGGTTATATCAAAAGTCCCATAAAACAACTCAAATTTGGCGGCTGGCAGAATTTAATCACAGAAATAGTCATTGATAGCGACTATTTAAATGGTCTGGAAGGAATCGATGAATATTCCCACCTCATTGTTCTTTATTGGTTAGATAAAGTGGATAAGGTTATAGATTCGTCTTGATTTTCCTGCCTTTTAGAGTGGTTCTTATCTTGCTTTTTAACCATTTGGGTTACCTCCTCTTATTATTAGGGTAATGTCACTTACCCTATTATAATGTGGTAATCCTCTTGGTTTCACCTTGTTTTATCTTGCTCTTGTGCAAGAATCAGGTACAAAATACACTACCAAGTCCTGCTCTTTTTTGTCAATGAATACAGGGTAACAGGAAGCAGGCTGAACAGGAGTCTCGGGTGTATACTCTTTAAAAAGATATCTTTATACGTTGCATTTCCTGTTACTGTATTCCATAACACCTCGTTCATCCCCTTGGTTTCCCAGGTATCTGGATGTTCAGACATATATTTTATATGAGATGACACGACGTGTTTCTGTCTTGATATGATGTCATTTGCCATAAGGATTATGCCGCCATAAATGTTATCACGGCCCAGGAGCATTTTTGCAGGTTTAAAATATCCTTCTTTAAAATCTTTTTCAGATACGCCTTGTTCAAATGCGGTTTTTGCGGCTAGTTGTGCAGTTGTGAATGCAGAATCTATGCCGTTTTTATAGGTACGGGAAATACCAGCGTCACCGATGATTACGAGTCTGTTCGTGTACGGATGTCTGGCGTGGTTAACGGGTATATGGGGAAAACAGATACATCGTTTCTTTGAGTCATCCCAACCTTCAGGGATCATTTTTTGTATTATAGATTGATTCATGAACGTGTTTAATTGTGCCTTATCCATATCTTTTTTGCCAACGAGACAAATGGTCAGAAACTCTCCTTTAGGGATAAATGCAGCGAATCTAATAAATTTTAAGCCCAGCGAGAAGACGTAGATATTATTACCATACAATGCATCATTTATCGTTCTTGTTGGGTAAATATCCATGATGCAGGTTCGGACAGTTTTGGGCGGAGTATAACCAAAACCCAACTTGTTCAGTTCAGATGGGGTATCTGAATTGACCCCAAAAGCGCCTACAACGAGATCGGCCGTATATTCGCCTTTTGATGCGCCTTCGCCGTAAGTAAGTTTTATAAGGTCGTTTGGATTTTTTGGTATTTCTATATGTATTACCGGATGGAGGACAACATCAGCCCCAATATTCTGGGCGTGCTCTAAGAGAAAATGGTCAAAGCTGTTACTGACGTCACGATTTGCAAACCTGGGTCCGCTTCCACGAAACACGGTAACAATCTTTGTTTTATGGGGTGGGTATGGATAGTGTAAAGGTATGCCATACTCAGGAACCTGGAGGAAATAACCTTCTATCTCTTGCTGTATACAAGAGGGTGGCAGGTGGATGTTCTGTTCAGTAAGTTTATCCAGGAGCGCCTCAGAAAGAACACCAGCGCTCATGTTACACCCTGGAGCGCCTTTCTTGTCGAAGTGTTTTTTCTCAAATATCGTTACCGATACTTTAATGCCAAGTTGTTTTGCATGCATTAAAGCAAAATGCGCAAAGAAACTTCCGGCTGGACCGCCGCCAATAACGGCTATTTTTGCCCCATTCTTCAGATGCATGTGTATATGAAACCCTAATTTCAAATACTATAACGAGGCATTTATGTCGATGATGTACGCTCTTCTAAATATTTCTTAATCGCCAATTGTGCAATGGCAAACTCCTCGATCTTTCTTACCCTTTGTAATACATGATGCCAGTCCTCTTCGGTACCACAGGTACCTTCTTCCTTAATCTTCTTTGCCAGTTTTTTTAAATCCATTTCTAACAAGTCGAGCCTGTTTTTAAGGTCTTTCACGTTTTTCTCCATTAGTATAAATGTTTAACTCACCGCAAAGGCGCAAAGAGCGCAAAGTTTTAAAGACGAAATAGGAGCTAAAGAGTAAGAGTGTATTTATCTACGTTCCCTGATCCATGCCCTTATCAACAAGCTTCCTTAATTTTTTATTACTTTTGTTTTCCTTTGCGTACTTTGCGCCTTTGCGGTGAACTGTATTTTACGGGTTTTTTTTTGTGGGTTTATCTTGCTCATGATAAAGTGTAAATTCATCCTTTGCCTTATCCGTCCAGCCCTTTGCTGTATAGGCGAGGCCAAGCTTCTGGTGTATTTCCTTATCTTTGGGTTTATAGGCCAGGGCCTTTTTGAACTGGCCGATTGCATCATCAATCATTCCGTTTGAGAAGTAAGAAAACCCGAGATTGAAGTGAATGTAAGCCTTTTGTTTCGTCTTATTTTCAGGGATGAGCATTAAAGACTTTTGATATTCAGGAATTGCCTCATTATGCAGCCCCTTGCATCGATAGGCATAACCAAGATTATAATGCGCCTCCACTGAATCAGGGTTCTGGGTAATGGCCGTTTGAAAGGCACAGATAGCCTCATCCATCATACCCATGTCCCGGTATAACAAACCTTGATAATAATAGAGGTCTGGATAGTTTTTATCCGTTTCCAATATTTTATCATAGGCAGCGAGTGCCTCTGAACAATTGCCTCGATTTCCGCAATCCAGCGCAAATTGGAACAGGTCGTCATTGCTCATTGCCCTGAGTTTAGCATTCAACTGCCGGACATCGTGTTTCCGAGAAGTATTGAGGTCTCTTGTATTTTCGTCCCCGATACCCTTGGATTTATAAACGATCCCTGCCTTAGGGTATGAGGTATCATCCTTTGGTTCAAGATCAACATAGGGAACGAGCGTCGCCTGATCCGCCGAAGCGCTCGCGAAATTCCCTTCC
>JAUSDH010000014.1 GCA_030650655.1 Candidatus Brocadiaceae bacterium | reverse complement strand
ACGATGGGTCGTGCTGCCGTTCCTTCGGGTGCATCCACCGGGAAACGAGAGGCATTAGAACTCAGGGACACAGACAAACCAAAGCGCTATCAGGGTAAAGGGGTACAAACAGCCGTTAAAAATGTGAACGAAATTATCGCTCATAAACTTGAGGGAATGGATGCTACAAGACAGGTGGAGATTGACAGCCTCCTCATAAAGTTAGACGGAACGAAAAACAAGGAAAAACTGGGCGCTAACGCCATCCTGGGTGTCTCTCTTGCCATTGCCAAGGCAGCAGCCAACGCATTGTGCCTTCCGCTTTATCGATACATCGGCGGTACGAACGCCAGGGTACTTCCCGTGCCCATGATGAATATCTTAAACGGCGGTAAACACGCAGACAACAACATGGATATCCAGGAATTCATGATCGTGCCTATTGGTGCGGCTAGTTTTGCCGAAGCACTGCGCATGGGCGCTGAGGTCTTTCATAACCTTCGTTCTGTATTGAAATCAAAAGGATATAATACCAATGTGGGTGATGAAGGAGGTTTTGCCCCAAACCTCAAGACCCATGAAGAAGCGCTCGACCTGATTATGGAGGCAATCAAGAAGGCTGGCTACGAGGCTGGCAGAGATATCTATCTGGCGCTTGACCCGGCAGCCAGTGAATTTTATAGGGAAGGGAAATATATATTACGGTCTGAAGGAGGCGCTAAAAAGACACATGACGAAATGATCGATCTCTATTCGAAATTTTCAAGCAAGTACCCTATCTGCAGCATAGAAGATGGACTTTCGGAAGAAGACTGGGACGGCTGGAAAAAGCTCACGAAAAAGATGGGTGACAAAATACAAATCGTGGGAGACGATATCTTCGTTACAAATACGGAAATCCTTGCAAAAGGGATTGATCAGGGAGTAGCCAATTCCATCCTGATAAAGGTCAATCAAATCGGCACGCTCACGGAAACACTCAATGCCATAGAAATGGCCAGGATGAACGGTTACACGACTGTTATATCTCACCGCTCCGGAGAAACAGAAGACACAACCATTGCCGATCTTGCCGTTGCTACGAATGCGGGTCAGATAAAAACGGGTTCTCTCTGCAGAACCGATCGGATGTGTAAATACAACCAACTCATACGTATCGAAGAAAACCTTTCTGACAATGCAATTTATGGAGGCAAACTATGCAAAATACAAAAATAAACTTGAAGGATGGCGGAAACTATCCCTCGCTCATTACCTTCCCTCAAGCGGATGGAGTGGCGGGGAGTGCGAACAATGGATTTCCAGGCAGAAATAAGTATTTTGGTAAATTTGTATTAATGGTATTTGTAACGTCATGCGTGGTTATATTATTTTCTTCAGTAATCACCAAGGTCAGGCAGGATAGATTCCGCATGCTGGAAAGCAAGACGATGCTTGAAAAACAAGCCGCACAGCTCGAGGCAGAGAATTCCATACTTGACAGAGAATATGCTGCCTTAAAGAGCGATCCCGTTCGTATTGAACAAGAAGCCCGAAACCAATTCGGTTATATAGCTCCCGATGAGGTTACCTATTCGAAATATAATTTTCACATTAAAAGCACCGCAAAGAAAGAACCTGCGAAAGTCGTGTCTCAGAACCGATGGAAGGCATTTCTCTTTGAAGGCGCATTTCCCTGGCAGTTTCCGGCATTGATTGTCCTTATTGCATCGGCCTATTATTTGATTTCATATCACTGTGAATATAGAAAACTACATCAATCAAATTGTTAAAAATGCAAAAGCGGCGTCACGAATAATCGCTTCCGCCAATACTGCAACAAAAAACGCTGCCCTAAATTACATCGCAGAGGGTATTATCTCCTCTACTGCCCTGCTCAAGTCGGAAAATGTGAAGGATATTACTGCCGCACAAAAGGCAGCACTATCTGATGCTATCATCGACCGCCTTCGTCTTACTGATAGTCGCATCAAGGGCATGGCTGACGGCGTTAGACAAATCATCGGTCTTTCAGATCCTGTCGGGCAATTGATTTCAGGGCATACCAGACCCAATGGCTTACAAATTCAAAAGGTACGCGTACCTATCGGTGTCATTGTCATTATCTATGAATCAAGACCAAACGTCACTGCCGATGCGGCGGCATTGTGTCTGAAGGCCGGCAATGCGGTCATCTTGCGCGGTGGGAAGGAATCAATCCACTCCAATATTGCCATAAATAAAATCCTCACATCTGCCTTAGAAAAGGCGGGATTAGACAATCGGTGCATCCAGCTTATCGAGATTATTGAACGCGAAGCCATTGATTATTTACTCACTGCGGATCAGTATGTGGACGTCGTCATTCCGCGTGGCGGCGAGGCGCTTATCCGGACTGTCGTGGAGAAATCCACCATCCCTGTCATCAAGCACTACAAAGGTGTGTGTCATACCTATGTAGATGAGTTTGCCGATCTCAAGATGGCAGAGGAAATTTGTTTTAATGCCAAGGTACAACGCGCAGCCACCTGTAATGCCATGGAAACCATGCTGGTGCACGAAAAGATAGCGACAATTTTTTTGCCTGAAATAGCAAAAATATTGCAAGATGCAAAGGTAGAAATACGGGGTTGTAATAAAACATGTGAAATCCTGGGTAGGAGCCGTCTCCTGACGGCGACTGTAAAACAGGCAACCGACGAAGATTTTTACAATGAATACCTCGACCTCATTTTAAATATAAAAGTTGTAAATTCCCTGGACGATGCCATTGCTCACATGGCCAAATATGGGTCAAACCACTCAGATGCAATAGTCACAGACAAAGTTGCCAACGCCTTAAGGTTTACCAAAGAGGTTGATTCGGCAGCCGTGTACGTCAACGCCTCCACCCGTTTCACCGACGGCTATGAATTTGGCATGGGCGCCGAGATCGGCATAAGCACGGACAAACTCCACGCCCGCGGCCCCATGGGGCTTGATGAACTTACGTCCTATAAATTTGTGGTGTTTGGAAATGGACAAGTGCGGAAGTAATAAACTATGCGATTTACTTATGATCCGCGTTATAACATTGCTTATATCCGTTTTCACGAAAAGAGTACTGAAGTCGAAACCATACGAATTAGTGATGAGTTAAACGTGGATATGGCACCAGATGGAACAATTTACGGTATAGAACTTCTCAATGCAAATGAGCAATTACAACGTGGGGATGCAGGTAGACTTTTGATTATCAACGAGGCGACAGGAGAACAGAAAGAGTTTCCGTTGTCTATGGATAAAAAACATACAAAAATTCATAATCAAAAGACTACTATAAGGAATATCCGATACTAAAATATGTTTGCCAAGCAAACCAGTATAACATTCGGCATGGGCGCCGAGATCGGCATCAGCACAGACAAACTCCACGCCCGGGGCCTATGGGACTCGAAGAACTCACATCATATAAATTCGTGGTCTTTGGGAATGGACAGTTAAGGAAGTAATACTATTGGAGTTTATTTAACTACTTATAACATGGTTCAGTTACCATCAAAAAGATGCAGCAAGCATGAGGAAATATATTGAATGACTCGTAGCAGTGTACGAAAACCCAAACAAGAGCAAGTCAAAGCGTGGTTATACGTGGTTATTGAGCCTCTCATCGACGGTCTGACACGCGAGGTGTATTTCCTCTCTCACAATGATCCAAGTTGGCGGTTTCGGGCAAAGCGATGTGAGTTTATACGTCCTGTTCGGGAATACGTTGACGCTCAACAAGAACCAACCCTTCAGCAGTTTTTGCGTTTCAACAAGAACGAGGCAAAACTAGCGATATCCCATGACACTAAATTAACCGATTTAGAAAACTCAGCCGAAGATGTTTACAATCACCTCATCCAGTTACCTGTATTTGTTACCCTTGCACTAAATATCGATACTGAAGACACCAATTGGCGTGGTGCGTACGGGAAAGAAAATGCTTGTGATCTCCTCGCACAATATGCGATTAATTGGGCAACTTATAAAGATATTCCCAGCCCTTATTTAAGTGCAGAGGTATGGAAAAAGTATGGACCAGCAACTCTTGTATTTCGCAAACACAAAGCAGTTAAAAGACAATTTAATCACCTCATCACCGTACTCGGGGATTTGAACCAAATCACAATTGAATTCAAGGATAGCTTGGCCACAGTACGGGACGGTCTTGCAGATAACTTTGGCTTTTCTCCAGTTTTTACCAAGGACTCCTAAATGGCACGATTAATTCCTCTCAGAGATGTCATTGATGATGAACTTAGTGTATTTTTTGACTCAAATATACTTATCAATGGGTTTAAACAAAAGGATGTGAGTAGTCCAGTTCGTGAATTAATTGTTAGTATCGCACTAAATAGGCGATTTATAACCGAATTGGTAGCGTGGCAATTCCTTCACCCGCCCAATGTAAACAAAGGGGAGATTCAAGAACGCAAAAAATGGCTTTCAAATAACGGGATTAAGATTTGGGAAAAAATTCCATCGGGATATTTTCAGACCTTTTCTTCTTTACTCAATCGTCCAGATGCAAGAGGCGATGCTGTGGATGCTGCACTCGCAGCTTACTCAATAGCATACAGCAGCGGCAAATGTGTCGTCGCAACGAACGACGGTGATGATTTTTGCTGGCATAGTGACATCTCCGTGATTACTGACTTCTTACCCAGCGACTCATGTGAGTAGTTCATGCTTGTATGCTACATGCAATACGGAGTTTTGAAGCAAGCAAATCAGACTCATTATAACGAATACGATATCAGAATAAGAAGAGGCAAGCTTTATGGCTATGATGGATAAGTCGGAAAAGGTACCAAAGCAAATGCAACCTGTGTTTGATGCTGTTGTTGTACTGACTGATGCATTCTGCAAAGAACATCTAAACGAGGAATATAGGCATTTAGCACGGCGCGCAACTGCTGCCATGTGTCGCAAACGTCTCACTCCTTTAGTAAAGGGGGATCTCACGAGTTGGGCATGTGGCATTATCTACGCACTGGGATTTGTGAACTTCCTTTTCGAAAAAAACCAGAAACCCTATGTAAGCGCTTCTGACCTATGCGATAGATTTGGTGTTAGTAAAAGCACCGGCTCAGCAAGGGCGAAAGTTGTTCGTGACTCCTTGAACATGGTACAACTCGACCCAAACTGGTGTTTACCAAGTATGTTGGATGATAATCCTCTCGCATGGATGATTACGCTTAATGGCTTTGTAATGGATGTCCGCACATTGCCGCGCGAAATACAAGAAGTGGCCTACCAAAAAGGATTGATTCCGTATATACCGGCTGATAAGCGAAGTAACCCTGAGTAGACACAGCATTTAAGGTTTCATAGAACAGTATAGCCGTGGACTTTGTAAGGGTGGGTTTCAAACCCGCCCCTACGGGCACTCAATGTACGACTCGTAACTCGTAAGCCGAGATATGCTATTAGCAATTATCCATGAATTTAAGCCGCAACATGTTCAATGCAGTATTTGCTGAGAAATTTTTGATATCTATCCTGGAACCTCTAAACCTGCATTCTTTTACCTCAGCAACATCATCCACAATTACGGCAATATAGACTAGACCCAAGGGCTTTTCTTTTGTTGCGCCTGTTGGACCCGCAATTCCTGTAATTCCAACACCAACATTTGATGAAGACCTCTTTTTTATACCTTCAGCCATTGCCCTTGCCACCTGCGGACTCACAGCGCCATACTTTCCGATGAGATACTCAGGTACACCCAGGATTTCAATCTTTGCCCTGTTACTGTATGCAACGACACCTTCCATAAAATACTCAGAGATACCTGGAACGTTTGTAAGTTTATCGGAAACCAATCCTCCCGTGCAAGATTCGGCAACAGCAATCGTTTTATGATATTTTTTCAGGAGTGTGGCAACTGCATATTCAAGCGTCTCATCACCCACTCCAAATACTGCATGGCCCAGTTTTTTGCGAATATTCTGTTCTGCCTCATCCAATATATTTTTTGTATTATCTCTGTCTGTAGCTGATGCAATGATATTGATAGTGACAATGCCATCATTTACCAGTGTCATTACTTTAATCTGTTCTTCTCTTTCTATATATGCCTTTATTTGTACTTCAACATTAGGCTCTGAAATGCCAAAGGTATGCAAATCCCTTGACAATGTGCATCTTCCCTCTAAATGGTGTTTTCTAGTATACATTTCCAAATAGTTATTCAACATGGACTGCATTTCCCGTGGAACGCCTGGTAAGCAGACGATCTCCGTATTGCCACGATTAAGAGCAAATCCCGTCGCCGTTCCGTTATCGTTGTGGAGCGCAAGAGCGCCTTCAGGAATCATCGCCTGTTTCCGTAACGATTCACCTCCTCCCCTAACCCCTCCCACCAGGGGCGGGGAATACGCATTGTCCCCTTGTATTCCTCTCCCTGTCCCACTCATTGAGGGGGAGAAAGGTGGAGGGGGGAGGTTTAGGTGGGGGTGAACTGTTACCTGTTTCTTATATTCATCCTGCTTGTTTGTATATTGATTTCCTAATATTTTCTGGATACGAGCATAAGCTTCTTTGTTAAGTACAAGAGGAACATCAAAGAATTCTGAGACGGCTTCGCGTGTTATGTCATTTGCCGTAGGCCCCAGTCCTCCTGTTGTAATAATCAGATTTACTCGATCTCTGGCAATTTTCAAGGCAGACTTTAACAACTCCTTATCATCACCAACAGACGTCTGGAACTGTACATGAATTCCTTTTTCCGACAAATTCTGGGCAATATAAGGAGTATTTGTATCTACAATCTGTCCCGAAATGATTTCAGTCCCTATAGTAATAATTTCTGCCGTTATCATAT
>JAUSDH010000308.1 GCA_030650655.1 Candidatus Brocadiaceae bacterium | reverse complement strand
CGCTAATCGTCGATCCCGAATTACCAACGAAGTATAAAAATGGACAACTTGATGACATCAGGACATGTATTGCCTGTAATCAAGGATGTTTTGATTCATTGCTTAATTTTAAATCTGTTTCGTGTACGTACAATGCGATGGTAGGGCACGAGGGTGAACGTACGATAGTCAGGACAGAAAAACCCAAAAGGGTTGTGGTTGTTGGTGGAGGGCCTGCCGGTATGGAGGCAGCCCGTGTTCTGGCATTAAGGGGTCATCATGTTACGCTCTACGAAAGAAATGACCAACTGGGTGGACAATTGCGGTATGCCAAAGTTCCTCCGGGACGTGAAGAAATACTAAATATTATAACATACTTGGAACGACAGATTTCAAAACTCAAAGTAAACATAAAAACGGGCGAAGAGGCAGATTTACAGATGTTAGAAGAAGAACACCCGGACGCAATAATTATAGCTACAGGTGGAAAACCGATAATGCTCAACCTTCCTGGAATAAACGGAGAAAATGTTTATATTGCAAGTGATGTACTGGAAGGAAATACATCACTAAAAAAAGAGGTTGTCGTTATTGGTGGCGGAACGGTTGGATGCGAGGTGGCATTGTATGTGGCCAAACAGGGGGCGATGAGACCGGAGGTGGCCTGTTTTCTGCTTAAACACAAGGTGCTCGACGCCAAAGATATTGTTGAATATACCTCGAAGGGAAACAAGAATATCACCCTTTTAGAAATGAAAAAAAAGGTTGGCGGAGGATTTGGTCTCTCCACTCGATGGGTTATTCTCGATGAATTAAAAAATGCAGGGGTAAAAGAAATAACGGAAGTAAAGGTGAAAGAAATTATAAACAACGGCTGTGGAAACGTGTTGGAAAATAGGGGGGTAGTATATGAGAAGGATGGTCAGGAACATTTTATCAAGGCAGATACCATTATCGTTGCCGTAGGATACAGCCCCAACAACGAACTCCAGAAGCAGGTGGAGGGAAAATTTCCAGAAATATATTTCATTGGTGATTGTGTTAAGGTGCGTACTGCCCTGGAGGCCATCCACGAAGGGTTTAATGTGGCTTTAAAGATTTAGATAACGGCTCAACCACTGAGTACGCAGAGATCGCAAAGAAAACCATTTGAAAGAGACGATGGAGTTTTGAATCATGAAAGACATCCGCATGAATCGTGGTGATAACTCCGGTTATAGCCACATCGAATTTGAAGAAATTTCTGGAGATAATGGCAAGGCCGTTGGCATTATTTACATGAATAAACCTCCGAGAAACTCCATCGGTTCATGGCTTCTCGATGCCATTTACGATAAAATGGACCAGTACGAGGGCAATGATAAGATTGGTGTTGTTATTATCGCCAGTAAACTCAGAGGAGTCTTCAGCGACGGCGCCGACCGAGATGAACTCTTTGGTTCGTGGATATCGGGTCTGGTGGCCGAAAAGAACTACGAACGATTTCACCGTGCCCATGAGATGTTTGTTGAAATAGAAAATTGTAAGAAACCTGTTATAGCGGCTATTAATGGTGTCACCATCGGCGCTGGTCTGGAACTCGCCATGCTGTGCGACCTGCGCATTGCATCCGAAATTTCGTTCTTTAGCCTTCCTGAGGCAAAACCTGAACTCAGCATCATTCCCGGTCTGGGTGGTACTCAACGGCTGCCTCGTTATATCGGCGCTGCCCGTGCCAAGGAGATGTTGTTCCTGGGCAAGATGATCCGTGCCGAGACGGCATTGGAGTGGGGTCTTATCAATCAAATTTCACCACATAAAGAAGTATTAAAGCAGGCCATTGATACGGCAAAGACTTTATTGGAACGGGATGCAAGGGCGCTCAAGGAAATGAAGAAGTGTATTAACTTCGCCGTTGAGAACGATATCCTAAAGGGTATCGAATACGAGGTAGGTCTCTTTGCTGAGCTGATGCGATTAAAATTGGCAAGGAAGGCATCAGAGAAATAAGATACACTGAAACCACAGATTGCATAGATTTCTCAGATTCTATTCCTCCTATTTTCATAACACTCCCGATATTTTTTACCTTGCATTTCAAAATCCATTTCTTTACTATACCACAAAAGTGATTAATTTCCGGCAACAAACTCACATTACAAAGGCACGAAGAAGAACTTTGTATCTCAGTGATTTTGTGGCTACGGATCACATACAGATGCGACGAAAAATCCCCCTTAGGAAAGGGGGTAAGGGGGTTGTAAAATAACCCTGAAAAACACAACCCCCTAAATCCCCCTTTATTAAGGGGGACTTACAATGACTAACTGGAAACTACTATTAAGGAGGAATATTACGTGGAATTTAAAGATAAGGTAGCAATTATTACGGGCGGTACAAGAGGCATAGGACGGGCAATTGCACTGGAACTGGCGAAGAACGGTTGCAACATTGTCTTTAATTACAGTAAAAGCGCCGATGCAGCTAATGCATTGGTAAAAGAAATCGAATCCATGGGCGCGAAAGCCCTCTCTTTTCAAGTAGATGCAGCCAGTTTAGATGGCGCAAAAAATATGGCGAAAGAGACCAAGGAAAAATTTGGGAGAATCGATTTCCTCGTTAATAATGCCGGAATTACCCGTGATAAACTCCTGGCCTTAATGGCAGAGAATGATTGGGATGACGTCATCAATACCAATCTCAAAAGTGTTTATAATTTTTCCAAAGCAGTTATTACACAGATGATCAAGCAAAAGGCTGGCAGTATCCTGAATATAACCTCCGTAAGTGGAATAATCGGGATGGCAGGCCAGGTCAACTATTCTTCCTCAAAGGCAGGCATGATCGGTTTTACTAAGGCTCTTGCCAAGGAAGTCGGAAAGGTAAACGTTACCGTAAACGCCATCGCCTGCGGTTTTATTGAAACGGACATGACGGCAGTCCTGCCCCAGGAATACAAAGATAAAGTAATCGAGATGATTCCCGTCAGAAGATTTGGCAAGGCCGAAGAGGTTGCAAAAACAGCCGCATTCCTGTTATCTGACGATGCCAGATATATTACCGGGCATGTGATTAGTGTCGATGGTGGTTTAGCAATATAAGAATATTGATATTAGTTCACCGCAAAGACGCAAAGAACGCAGAGGAAAATCAAGAATTGCTTAGATGGAATAAAACGAATTACCATAAATATATAAAAATTCAAGGAATACGGATAATAAATTATACTCCTCGTTTTTACCCGGCTTTTAAAACTTTGCCCACTCAGCGCCTTTGCGGTGAAAAGAACTTATACAATAATGAAAGGTAAAAGCCATGTTATTTCTCTTAAAAGTCGAAGTAAAGCAAATGCCCCAGATGCCTGTAAAGGACTTTTTGGGTTATGTAATAAGGGAGTGGGAATATTTTTCACGATTCCAACGGCGCGGTAAGATATTGGCAGGCGGAAAGCTGTCAGGCCGGCGCGGAGCTGCCGCCATTATCGATGCTGAGTCTAATGAAGAAATGGAAGAAATCGTCTCGAAACTGCCCCTCTTCCCGTTTTTTACTGACATAGAAATTACACCCCTTGTGCCGATGGAAAAGGCATTGCTGGATACCAAGAGAATACATTCACTCATGAAATAAACCTTGCAAATGATAAAAGTTTGCTGTATAAAAAATGTATGAAACGTATGGGAAAGACCTATGGTATGGGCACAAAGGTTGCTCACTCACTCACCTATTCCCTCTATTAATCTCTTTCTCCTTGAAGATAAACGTTAATATGGAATGTTTGTCTCTCGCTAATCAAATATCAACAAAAGATCACAGAGGCTGGCAGGCTCTATTGACAGATTTTTTTACCTATATAGATCGGTTAACCATTGGAGAACCTGGCAAATGACCCGATTCTTGAACCCAATTGTGATTTTTATTATCACACTGCTGCTCATCACAACAAAGTGCGTATATGCACAAGAAATAAGTGCGGATGAGTATCAGCAGTTGAAAAACAGACTCAAGGCAGAATTCATGCAAAAACTAAAGGAGGAGATTAAAAAAGAACTCATAGATGAACTAAAGTCTGAGTACACGATAGAACCAAGGCAAAAACAGGTAGCCGAAAAACCAATAACTACAGTAAAAGTAAATGATTTGAAGAACGAATCAAAAGAAGTTTCCACAAGGGAAGAAGAGACAGTCAAATATACTGAACATCAAAAATGGGCCGAGGAAATAGAACTGGATAAGGCGCGATACAGGCTGGGTGAAGGACTTACCTTTGGAGAACAATTATTGGTTATACGGGGCTTTGGAAATGTAAATGCGCGTTACAGAGATAATAACATTGGCGAAGGATTTGATAGTGGTAATAACTTCTTTTCCCTCGGTGAATTTGATCTATTCATGACGTCAAAACTCAGCAACCGCATATCCTTTCTGAATGAGACCGTATTTGAATTTGACAGAGGAAAAGATACTGAAGGACGCACTGAACCAATTGAAATAGATATAGAGCGATTATTAATTCATTACGACGTCAATAACCTTCTGAAAATCGATGTGGGAAAATTCTTTCTCCCAATTGGATACTGGATACCCACATATAATCACGGGGTTTGGTTTCAGACGACTATGGATAGACCCGACATAGTTAATTTTCAGGATAAAGGAGGGCCAATACCAACGCATGACACCGGCATAAAAGTATCCGGTAGTGCATTGCTGGAAGGTTTTGATCTAAATTACACATGTGCGATCACTAATGGAAGGGGGGTTAACACAACTCAACGACAGAATTTTGACGATATGAATGATAAAAAGGCCCTAAGTTTACAATTTGAAGTGCAGCCACATATAGTTGAAGGACTAAGGCTGGGTCCGAGTGTTTATTATGATGTAATACCAGAAGACGAAACCAACCCTAACAGAGAAAACGAAATAAGGGAGATTATCTACGGTGGGCATATTGTATATACCATGAGAAACGTCGAGCTTTTGACAGAGGCATTTGTGGTAAACCACGATGAGGTTTCTGGTGATGTATTTAATACTTTTGGTGGATATGCTCAATTTGCATATACAATTAACAAATTCAAACCATACTACAGATATGATTATATTGATTACGATAACAGCGATACATTCTATAGCGAAAGTAAATTTGATTTCTTTGATACAAACACGCACACGATAGGATTACGATACGAACTATCGCACTTTAATGCCATAAAATTTGAATATTCGCACGGTGTATTTGACGATGAAGACGTAAATATTATAGGTCTGCAAACGGCATTTTCATTTTAAATAAATCAATGAGACTTATTTTAGTCATAGTGTTTGTGCCTATTGTTATTTTTATGACAAATGCCTATGCAACCATTGCCGTTATCGTCAATAAATCAAATCCTGTGTCAGATATCTCTTATAATGAACTCAAACAAATCCTGGAAGCACGAAAACAATACTGGGACAATGGCGAAAAAATCATACTCATCTTCAAGCCAATTACCTCTGTTGAAACACGCACCTTGATAGATATGGTATACAAAATAAAATATGAGGCGTTTGACAAGTACTGGTTTTTAAAGGTGTATGATAATAAAATAATGGAATTCCCAAAGATTCTAAATTCTACAGGAACAATAAACATACTTGTCTCGGAAATTCCAGGTGCAATAGCCTTTATCGGTAAGGATGAGATATCCCGGATTGCTAATATAAATATAAAGGTGCTCGGGGTTAATGGAAAGATGCCTGGTGAAGACGGCTACCCATTTAAATAATTAGTAGGGGCGAAGCATTTGCTGGTATAAAAAACAAGAATACATCCATGCTAATTCCAGCAAATGCTTCGCCCCTACGCAGGCAGGACGGCAAAAACAGGTTTTGTTGAGGTTTTTTCAAATTTTCTTTATAATAAAGACATGCGCGTAGGACAACGTTTAGGAATAGGTTTTGGTATTATCCTGCTTCTGATGGTAGGGATGGCAGTTTTTGTCTCTCTGTCGCTGAACAGGATTTGGAAAACGCAAAATGTCGTCAACATCCATACCTCGAATACAAAAACAGTCGATGAGTTGGAGAAGAATATTGAACACTGGCTTTTGACAATAGAACATATTATTAAGGGAAGGGACTTATCGCAGATAGATTATCATGAAGTGCTGGAAACATCCATCGCCGGTAAATTAAAAGAAATAAACATGAACGTCTACGAGGAAAAGACTCAAAATCTTCTTGATGAAGTATTGCGATTGTACAATACTCTTGAGAAATTGGACACGACGGTACAGATGTATCTGAGATTGGGAAATAATGCACCAGAAACAATAAATATAGACGATGCTACGAAGGTATTTGAAGAAGATGCGGTCAGGTTTGTCAGAGTACTGGATAATCTCAAAGAAACAATTACGGAGTCATATAAACAGATTATTTCTTATTCGAATAGAATAGAAGGGAATTGCTGGCTTGCTATTTATATCGTGGGAGCGATAACGATCATTTTTAGTATCGTATATGCGTTTGTTACTACAAGGAGTATAACAAATCCATTGAAACTGTTATGTGCAGCAACAATAAGAATTATCAATGGATCATTTGATGTAAAATTGAACACAAAATCATTACATGAAATAGAGGAACTTTTAAATTCTTTTAATATTATGTCACTGAAATTGAACGAGTCATACAAAAGACTTGAAACATTATCTATAATAGACAAGCTAACAGGTTTATATAATCGAAGATACTTTGATGAGTCCATTGAGAGGGAGGTGTTGAGGGCAAAACGGTTTAAAAATAATCTGAGCCTGTTGTTTATTGATATTGATAAGTTCAAACACTTCAACGACACCTATGGACACGCCGAAGGTGATGCTGTATTACAATTCCTGGGGCGGTTAATCAAAGAACAGGTGAGAAATGAGATTGATATAGCATGCCGGTACGGAGGTGAGGAATTCACCATAATATTGCCGGAAACTGCAAGCAGTAATGCTACAGTCATTGCAGATCGGCTTATAATGGATTTCAAAAGTATTAAGTTTCACATACCATCAAAGAATGAAACGGCTCAAAAGACCATAAGCATTGGTATTGCAGACCTCAATTCATCAAATGGAGCACAGGCATTGCTTGTTAATGCAGACAAGGCAATGTACGAGGCAAAAAAACTTGGGGGAAATAAGGTATGTGAATATCAAGCGTAAAGTATCCGTTACCATTTTATTAAATTTATTGGTTTATAGCATCAACCTAACGACGGATTTCATCGGTGACTTTTGCGTCGTCCACTGGAACGATTTGTGAGGTGTGACTGTCTTTGATTTAACCATTCTTTGAACGAAACCTGACTCTCTACTCTCTCCTGATGGTTTACCCGCTATAATCCTTTTACGCTGTCTTTTGAGTTATCAAATCTTTGTCGAATTCAAGTGTGTATGATAGTATTGTTTTTAAATCTATTTTTTTAGAGGCATTAAGAATTTCTATACCCACTATTTTATCTTCAGAATTTGTATCTAAATTAACCCCTTCAGATATTTCTATAACACCTTCTGGCGTCTCATCCCCCATCTTTAAGTACAAAGCATCTACTTCATTGTCGTAATACACTTTCATTTTTTTCTTCCTTCTAACGACTGAAATCATCGGTGGCTTTTACGACGTCCACTGGAATAATTTGTGAGGTGTGACTGTCTTTGATTTAACCATTCTTTGAACGAAACCTGACTCTCCCTGATGTTTTACCCGCTAATAATCCTTTTACGCTTATATCTTCATCAATATCTTCCCAATGAATACCATAACCTTTGCCTATGAGTCTCAATTTATTCCGCTCCTCTACCGTGGCATGAACCAAACGTGAAAACCCACTCAAGGGGGACTGATATTGTTCTTCCATCGCTCAGCTCAACGCTCAAAGTATCATCGGTTAATTTTACGTTTTCAGCTTTTGGAATATCTGTTTCAATCGCCGAAGTATTCATTCCACGCCTCCAACAATTTTGAATTGTTATTCGGTTTTCTCTTTATGCTGCGAATGGTCGGTGTGATGGAATATGCCGAATAATTTCTTTATGGTTTCCACGTACCGGTATCCGCCGCCATTCTTTGCCTCTTGTTTGGCTACTTTTGCGGGATGATGGAGGAGTTTGTTGATGGTGCGTTCCATAGTATAAATGACCTGCTCCCAGTCTCCATTGTCTAAGTTCTTTAACTTGGGTTTTAAGCGATCCAGTTCTTCTTTTCCAATAGTGTGGAAATGATTGCGTAGGTGGGTAATCGCCGGTTCTATTTTCATTTCCTCAAGTCGTGCCATGAAGCGCTCTACCTCTTCTTCAATAAGTACACGGCATTTTTCTACCTCTCTGTTTCGTTCGTCAATGTTCTGGCTTACCACAGATTGGAGGTCGTCAATATTATAAAGATACACGTTGTCAATATTGGCAACCTCTGGTTCAACATCCCTGGGAACGGCAATATCGATGAGGAACATGGGATTCCCTCTCCGATGTTTGATGGCTTCCTTCACCTGATCGGCATGGATTACGTAGTGGGGGGCAGACGTGGAAGTAATAACGATATCGGCTTTTTCGAGATATTCGCCAAGCAATTCATATTTGATAGCCTGACCATGATATTCGTTGGCGAGTGCCTCTGCACGTTCATAGGTACGATTCGCCACGATAAAGGTACGCGCCCCTTCCTCATAAAGATGCTTGAGTAGAAGTTCACACATTTCACCTGCACCCACGACAAGGACTATCTTACCGGCAAAATCCTGGAATATTTTTTCGGCGAACTCCACGGCTACGGAGCTTATAGAAACCTTCCGCTTGCCGATGGACGTCCTGGTATGCACGATCTTGGCCGCGTTGAGCGCCTGCTGAAATAGCTGGTTTAAAATCTTTCCCGTAGCCTCTTCCATGGCTGCCATGGTGTATGCCTCTTTGACCTGTGAGAGGATCTGCGATTCTCCGAGCACCATAGAATCAAGGCTGGATGTCACAAAGAAAAGATGATTCACTGCATGGTCATCTTTATAGTGATACATATAAGAAGAAAAGGCAGTTAACTCAACCTTATGAAAATCAGCAAGAAACGAAAAGACATCTTCAACCTTAATAGCACCGTCCTGCGATGATATGTACAGTTCGACGCGGTTACAGGTCGATAAAATAACAATCTCCGCATTTTGATCTTGATATTTTTGAGAAAATAGAGATAAGGCGGTATTGATACTATTGGGATTAAAAGCTAGTTTTTCCCTGACCTCTACCGGCGCTGACTTATGGTTCAATCCTACAACCAGGATACTCATAATCTAATCCTTAGCTCAATCAAGCCTAAACAAAAACATTTTCAACTAAAATTACAGCAATTTAACGTATAAAGTGTCACTGAACATTCAAAACCTCAGTATGCGTTTGTTCACTCACCCGCTGAAAGGCATGTTTTGACCCCATAAAGAAGGTGCCGATAAAGGTAAAAAGTACCAGGCAAAAACCCACAATGGTCAAACATGCAATCTTGGTTCCATGAAAAGATGCGATCAGACGCATATGCAGCAATGCCGCATAGATGAGCCAGGTTGCCAACCCTAAAATAACCTTATAATCAAGATACCACATCTCACCCAAAACATTTTGTGTCTTTACCCAAAACGCGCCAAATACAAGGCCGATGGTAAGGAGTGGAAAGCCAAATGAAATCGTCTTCCACATCAATTTGTCAATCCCTTCGAGCGAAGGCAATTTGTTAAAAAGAGAACCAAACAGTTTGTGTTTCAATTGCCTCTGTTGAGTTAAATACATAATGCTTAGACTAAATGATATAGTAAAGGCAGCATATCCCACGAATATAGGAATAATATGCGCTATGAGCCAAAAATTCTGAAGGCTTACGGTAATTAACAGATTTCCTCCGTCAAACGTAAGAGCCCATATTGAAAGCGCAGTAACAACAGGCAATAAAAATGTATCTAAAGATAGTAACTTGTAAAGGTAGTCCAGATTTATGTAAACGAATAGAATACACCATAGCAATGAGACGAAGGACTCATACACGTTTGTTATGGGAATGTTACCTGATTCGAGGCCGAGGAATACAATAAAGCCGCTGTGGACGAAAAATCCCATCATCATAGTCCATTTGGCCACTTTTTTATCAAAAACACTGGGTTTTATGATGTAGCCAATTGACCAGAGGGAAGATGTGAAATACAAAATTATGGTAATGATAAAAGGGATATGCGGTAACTGTATCATAATGGATAATGTTAAGAAATAATTATTCATTAATCAATGAAAATTTCAAAACGTCCTTCTTTGCGTTTTTAGTTTTTTAATTGACAAAAGCTCCTTTGTCCGATACCCTACATCGTACTTAGTACATACTCATCTAAAGATTCAAATAGGAGGTATGCGTTTATGACGGAAGAACTAAAAATAACAAAGAAAACCAGTATCGGAGATGTAATTAAGCAATACCCAGAGGCAGAGGCTGTGATAAAAAAATATTTTGGGGCGGGCTGCTTTACCTGTCCTGGTTCGAAAACGGAGGATATTGCATTTGGAGCTACCATGCACAACGTATCTCCCGATATTATTATTAAAGAGTTGAATGAGGTTATTAGTAAGAAAAAAGGTTAATCATTTTCAAATCAAGGAGGATTTCCATGAGGGAAAAAATAGAAGAAGCTTTGAAACATATAAGACCGGCATTACAGGCTGATGGCGGAGATATCGAACTCGTAGATGTGCAGGGTGGTGTTGTGAAGGTCCGTCTCAAGGGGGCTTGCGGTTCGTGCCCCAGCGCTCTCATGACGCTGAAATACGGCGTTGAGGAACGTCTCAAACAGGAGATTCCTGAAGTTGAATCCGTGGAACTCGCATAGTACATTTTATGGTTGATTTAAACACTGAGGAGTTTCTAAATGAGTTTAGTATTGGGCCCAATCCATTATTGGATGTACGGGAAAATAAAAACCACCGAGTCGAGAGAATTTGCCATAGTCTCTGCCTTTAAAGAAAAGTACGGTGCAGATGCAGATAAAATACTTGATCAGGTGTATAAGAAATATCCAAAAACGAACAATAACAAACCCCTTGAAGAATTGCTGGCCAATAAGTCAATACATCAAGGAATTCAAAGTCTCATCGTAGAAGTAGAAACACGGGAAGCCGCAGTAGTTGCTGCCTTCTGTGCCAAATATCCTGATGCCGCAAAAATAGCAGCAGGTGCCGCCCATAAACATGGCATTAGTTGTGGAAAAGAGGCCGTTAAAAGCAAAGGGCTGTCAGCGGCAGATTGCAACAACACCTCGAAGGCATTTGAGATAATGGGTGACTTTCACAGCGACGGAATGCCATGTGACCGTGGTGCACAGGTAGTGTCGGAATCTGAAAAATGCACATCCTGGGATCACGAAAACTGTGTTCATGAGCCATATTGGCGAAATGCCGGTGCAAACTTTTTAACGATGTGCGATATCATCAACGAATGGATTGCAGGATTCGGTGAGGGAGTAAATCCCAGGATCAGTTACAAGCGCGCAAAAACCCTTGCTGCAGGAGATCCTTCGTGTTTAGGTAGTTTCGAAATAAAAAAATGATAAATAATTTACCGTAAATATTTATTAGGTCTTTCAAGTCCTTCTTAGCCTCCTCTGCGTCTTTGCGGTGAGTTAAACAAATTTGAGCATGTCAGATCGTTATGCACGACAGGTACTGTTCTACGGCATAGGTAATAAAGGTCAAAAAATACTTATGGAGAAGACTGCCGTGCTCGTTGGTTGCGGTGCATTGGGCAGTACTTCAGCAAATCTTCTCGTCCGCAGTGGAATCAAATGTCTCAAGATTGTTGACCGTGATTATATCGAAGAAAGCAACCTGCAGCGCCAATCCTTATTTGATGAAGAAGACATAAGTAAAAACCTCCCAAAAGCTGTTGCCGCACAAAAGAAACTTCAAAAAATTAATTCCTGTATACAGACCGAGGCGATTGTTGCCGACTTGAATCCATCCAATATTGAGAACATTCTGGAAAATGCAAATATCGTTGTTGACGGCACAGATAATTTCGAGACACGCTTCCTCATCAATGATTATTGTGTGAAAGAAGAGATACCTTGGATTTATGGGGCTTGCATTGGGAGTATGGGCTTAACTATGAACATTATCCCATCAAAAACTCCCTGTCTCCGATGTGTACTCGATACTATTCCACCTTTTGGTACAACTGAGACATGCGACACCGCAGGAATTATCGCACCCATTGCAAGTATGATTGCCTCTATTCAGGCGGCAGAAGCGCTAAAAATATTAACAGGGAATTATGATGCGTTGAGTAAAGGGCTTTTGAAGATAGACCTCTGGCGCAACGAAATAAAAAGGCTGCATACTGAGGATATTCGGGAGAAATCTGATTGTATAACGTGCAAACAACATCATTATGAATTCCTGTCCAAAGATAGGTATTCAATGACAACCTCCCTGTGTGGCAGAAATGCCGTACAAATTTTGCATCCCAACGGATCGAAACTTGATCTGGCGAAGCTTGCAGCACGATTAGAGCATGTGGGTGAAGTATCTTTTAATAGCTTTCTTTTACGACTGAAAATAGACAAATATGAGTTAACGGTATTTCCAGACGGGCGGTCAATTATTACCGGTACAAACGATGCCTCTCTGGCAAAGGGACTTTATGCAAAATATATAGGAATGTAATATGATCTATCTCGATAATGCAGCAACAACGTTTCCAAAACCAGAAGTTGTATATAAAACCATGGATACCTTTTACCGAACGCTGGGCGCAAATCCAGGCCGTTCAGGACATAAGATGGCAGTAGCGGCTGAAAAGGAAATTGAGGACACCCGCACGGTTGTCGCAAAATTATTAGGTATCAAAAATAGTAATCGATTTATTTTTACGTTTAATGCTACCGATGCCATAAATATGGGAATTAAAGGATTGCTCAAGCCGGGTGAGCATGCCATTACAACCTATCTCGAACACAACGCCGTATCCCGCGCCCTCAACGGTCTTGAAAGGAAAAATATCATTACCGTAACCAAGGTACGAAATTCTCAGGATGGTTTTATTGACCCTGATGATATCAAGGTTGCCATTACACCCAAAACTCGATTAATTGTTATGGCGCACGCCCCTAACGTCATTGGTACGATTCAGCCAGTCCAGGAGATTGGCAGGCTTGCAAGGGAAAATAATATTATATTCATGGTAGATGCCGCCCAAACTACCGGTGTATGTGAAATTGACGTTAATCGATGCTGTATCGATATGCTCGCATTTACAGGACACAAAGGACCACTGGGGCCAACCGGGACAGGGGGGCTCTATGTGGGAGAAGGCGTAAATTTAGAACCGTGGAGGGAAGGGGGGACGGGCTTTGAGCCTGCCTCGTTATCTCAGCCGGAAGAACTACCCTTCAAACTCGAAAGCGGGACGCCCAACACAGTCGGTATTGCAGGTCTCAGGGCAGGGATTGAATTTGTTCTATCAAAAGGAATCCCAACGATCAGAAATCATGAACAAAAATTAACCGACAAACTCATAAACGCTTTAAAGGATGATCGGCGATTCATTTTGTACGGAACTACAGACATTACCAAAAAAGTTGGTATCCTCTCCCTGAATGTAAATGGATTTAAACCCGCAGAAGTCGGTGCGATTCTCGATCAAGCCTTTGGCATAGCCGTTCGCCCTGGTCTCCATTGCGCCCCCTTTGCGCATCAGGTGTTGGGCACGTTTCCAGATGGCACAGTCAGAATCAGCCCCGGATGTTTCAATACAGAAAAGGATATCGAGCATCTCATAACCGCACTGGATAAAATCGCATGTGAAAAAATATAATTAAATATTCCATCTTTATGTATTGCAGATACGAAAATCGTGGGCGTTGTGAATTGAATAAAAAAGAGTGCGTTCCTGCTTCAAAGGGATGCGTTATAAAAACCGTTCCAGGTGTTACTTTGATTAACGATACAAAAAAGCAACCACCCAAGAAAGAAGATACCGCAGGTAAGCATAG
>JAUSDH010000307.1 GCA_030650655.1 Candidatus Brocadiaceae bacterium | reverse complement strand
CCTTTTTTTTCTAATGATATAATTGCCTTCAGCAGGTTTTCCTTTTGCGTGGAGTCGAGATATGGTTGATCTATGATTTTGGAGATGATTTCTAAATCCACTTTCTTTCTGCCATACATGAAAAAACGTACAATATCACAGCACTCATTTGGCGATGCGCCATAGCCAACAATATCGCCGGCTATTAAAAGGTTGTCAATGGGATTTTCCCTTTCGGCAATTTCTTTAATCACAGCGAGTAAGGCATCCACATTGCCATGTATATCCGACACGATGACGTATTTCATTGTTTTTCGTAAGTATATAAAAATGTGTATGATTCAGATGCTGCTCAACGCTTTTTTTAGTTCTTCCGCAGAAGGGATTCTGCTAGATACATTTACCTCTAATAGTCCCTTTATGATTTCTTCCAATTTTTGGGGAATATGGTTGTTTATTTGACTGGGTAAAACCTTTTCCGTCGGCCATAATTTCTTTGTTAGTATTTGATAGAGAATTAAACCGACAGAATAAAGATCTGTCCTGCCATCGAGTCGAATGGTAGAAGAGATCGCCTCATAATGAACCTTTCTGGGTAAATCTTTGAGATAGGCTAGCATCTGCAGTTGTTCTGGTGATGCATATTCTTTGCTAATTCCTTTAATAATCCCTCCCCGTTTAATGGATAGTTCAAAATCGATAAGGTGTACCAGCCCTGTTTTTTGGTTGAGAATCAAATGGCCTGGTTTTAAATCGCAATGAACATAGTGCTTGCTGTGAAGGTACTGTAGTGGATCGCAAATACTAATGAACAATTTGACGGCTTCCTTAATGGTTTCGTTGTTTTCAACATCCTTTTCAGCGAAATAATCTACCAGATCGCATCCGTTGATATGCTGTAATACAATGAAATTTTGTTTGATCAAGAATTTTTCATCCCTGAATAACTCTCCCTGTCCAAAATCATAGGCAATCGGTATCTGGGCGTGATTGAGTTCTTTTAATAGGTAAAATTCTTCTGAAAAATCGAAGTCGGGTGAGTATTTTAGTCCCTTTTCTGACGCATTAGTTAAGACTGCGTAGTTAGACTTGTGCAGATTTGCCTGGCACTTAAAATTATTAAAGTGATATTTATTAATTCTATACATGATAAATTTAAATATCGTAATCATGTTTGATAAATTTTCGAGATTATAACGGAATAAATAGATAAAACAAGGATTTTCAATTATTTAAAAAGAAGTAAAGAAGTTTAGGAAACTATCCATTGTGGCTGGAATCAGCCGGTATGGCATTTCGGGATGTATCATTTGATAAATGTTTTATAAATACTAGTAATTAAATATGTTATGTATAAAATGCTATGAACTAAATGCTGAGATATTATAAAGAATACCAATATTTAAAACAGATAAAGAGATTGCATAATTATTCATGTTAAAAATAAGTTGTATCTCTTTAATTTAATAGAATTATAAATTTAAATAATGCGCTAAAACTAGTCATTGGCTATTTGTCAGTTGACAGAGGAATAGATATTGCTACTATTGGATAAGTTTAGTTAAAAATATTACTTGATTTTGGTATGATCTATTTAATATTTTGTGAATACTTATTTTTGAAAGGAGGGGTGAAGAATATATTTGATTATTGTAATTAATTATTGTAATTAATTTGCGTAAAAGGTAGTATCTATTGGAAGGAGAGGGACGATAGTATGAAAGACGTTTCTAATAAAATAAAGGCAGGTTTGTGGTTATTATTAATAACTATAGGGGCATTAACATTGACTTTGGGAAATGTTGAAGCATCGGATCCGACTGGTATTGCAACATACGGGGCGTCAGATTCCATTGCAGGATTAAAATATGCCGTTAATTTTAGCTGGACGCTGTTGGGCGCTTTCCTGGTGTTTATTATGCAAGCAGGTTTTGCATTACTAGGCGGATTCTTAAGGCAAAAAAACATGCTGAGTTACATGGCGCATTGTTTTATAGATGCCACGTTTGGCGCTATGGTGTTTTATTTTTTAGGGTTTGGTCTGATGTTTGGCGGTTCAAAGTTAGCGCCAGGACTTGAAAATGGTAGTTCTATCTTTGGGTGTGATGGTTTTATGCTCATGGGTAAGTCATATGATGTCCAGACGATTATGCTCTGGCTCTTCCAGATGGTATTCGCAACAAAGACAGTTTCGATTATTGCAGGCGCTGTAGCAGAAAGGCTGAAATTTGGCGCATATCTTACGTACAGCTTTTTTGTGTGTGGTATAATTTATCCGATTTATGGGCATTGGGTTTGGGGCGGAGGCTGGTTAAGTACGCTTCCCTTTGGCTCTGGAGTAAAAGACTTCGCTGGCTGCGCCTGCGTCCATACAATTGGAGGTATTCTTGCACTTGTTGGTGCATGGGTGCTGGGACCAAGAAAGGGGAAATATAATCCAGACGGTACGGCAAACCCAATCCCTGGTCATAATATGGTGTTTGTCGTGATAGGCACCATTCTCCTTGCATTCGGTTGGTTTGGTTTTAATGCAGGAAGTACCCTTGCGGCAACAGATTTACGTATATCCATAATTGCATCCAATACCTTTATCGCCGCCGCAGCTGGCGCTTCGATAATGTTATTTTATACTTGGGCAACAACAGGATACATAGACGTGGCCTTCATATGTAACGGTGCGCTGGCTGGATTGGTAGCCATTACAGCTCCTTGTGCCTATGTAGCGCCATGGGCGGCAGTGGTGATTGGCGTGCTTGCGGGTCTCGCAATGAGAGGAACCGTATGGCTTGTCGAGATAAAGATGAAGATTGACGACCCGCTTGGAGCGGTGGCTGTTCATGCGGCTAACGGTATCTGGGGTATGCTCGCCGTGGGTCTCTTTGCTGATGGTACCTATGGTGGTGTAAATGGTTTAATTACTGGTTCTGGCTGGCAATTGTTGGCTCAATTCATCGGAACGGTAGTTGCCATTGCTTGGGCATTTGCCTGGGGTTTTGGTTTGTTCGCTATAATGAAATATCATTTAAATCTCAGGGTCTCTGATCTTGTAGAATCTGAGGGGTTGGATACCCATATTCACGGCTCTCCATGTTACCCGGTTGAGTCGGGTCTTGTTACGCTTTCAGGTATACCGGTTGAGGAGGTCAGGAGAGAAGAAGAGGTACAGATGTCTTTACTTGAACGAGCAATGAGTATGGATGCAACTCGAGAGAAGATATATTCGGACAAACTCGGTCGATGGGTATACGCATTGGTAAAGCCGGGAAAAACACCAAAAAAATAGTTTATTAATCGAATATAATCTAAATCGGAGGGAGGTTTTTTCATGAAAAAGATAGAAGCAATAATCAGGCCAGAGAAGTTTAACATTGTCAGGGATGCCTTGACGGAATTGGGCTACCCCGGGATGACCGTTACGGAAGTAAAGGGGCATGGTAGTCAAAAAGGCATTAGCGAGGTGTGGCGTGGAAGAAGATATCGGGTTGATCTCTTATCAAAGATCAAGCTTGAAATCACCGTCAAAGATTCAGATGTAGAGAAAATCGTTAATACTATCATCAGCGAATCGCAGACAGGGAGTATTGGGGACGGAAAGATATTCGTTTTTAATGTAGAAAACGTATATCGAATTCGTACAAAAGAGTCGGGCGATGCCGCAATCTGAATGGAGTTGTTGCCGTTGATTTTTTCTAGGTTGGTATTGTCCTGCTTTTTGGCAGGACAATACCAACCATTTTCGATGAAAGCGTGAAATTGAAGAGATATTCTTTTGTATTCGTTTTAATCAGTGGGTTATTGGGTTTTTTTGCGCAAGCCGTGTTTGCCGGAGACCCAAGCGGCTCAAATACGTATTCTGATAGTATACAGGGATTAAAATTTTCAGTAAATTTTGCTTGGACTCTCCTGAGCGCATTTTTAGTTTTTAATATGCAGGCAGGGTTTACATTCCTTGGCGCTGGTTTTGTCCAGAAAAAGAATACGCTCAATTATCTTGCAATGAGCTTCATGGATTTTTGTGTCGGTGCGCTCATTTTTTGGTTATTTGGCTTTGCCCTCATGTTTGGCGGTTCGAAATTAGCTTCCGGACTTTCTTGGGGAAATAGTTTTATTGGGTATAGTGGTTTTTTGTTATTAGGGGATTCTTACGATGTACATACCTCCGTTCTTTGGATGTTCCAAATAATGTTCGCAGCGACCGCCTGTACGATCGTTACTGGTGCTGTAGCAGAAAGATTTAAATTCCACACACATATGATTTATAGTGTGTTTTTGTGTGGTGTGCTTTATCCCATATTTGGACACTGGATGTGGGGTAAAGGGTGGTTACAGACATTGCCATTTGGAGTTGGTGCAAGGGATTTTGCGGGTTCTGGGGTAGTGCATGGGATGGGTGGTTTGGTTGCATTTATTGCGGCATGGATGGTAGGACCCAGATATGGAAAATATAATCCTGACGGCAGTCCCAATGTAATCCATGGCCATAATCTGGTTTATATCGTGATTGGGACACTTACCTTAATTTTCGGATGGTTTGGTTTTAATGCAGGCAGTACGCTTGCAGTTACTGAACTTCGTGTATCAATTATAGCGGTAAATACTTTTTTATCTGCTGCGGCAGGCGCCGTGACCCTTCTCTATCTTTCCTATTTCATGACAAAGAAGTCGGATATTATTATGGCCTGTAATGGGGCACTGGCAGGCTGTGTTGCAATTACGGCATCCGGGGCGTATGTTCCGCATTGGGCTGCTATTTTAATTGGAGTTATCGCAAGTTTAATAACAAGGATTTCCCTTTATTTTATCGAAAGTAAGTTAAAGATTGACGACCCGGTTGGCGCTATTTCGGTTCACGGAGCAAATGGACTTTGGGGTTTGCTTTCCGTTGGTATCTTTTCAGATGGTAGTTATGGAGGTGTAAAAGGTCTTATCGTGGGTTCGTGTTGGCAGCTCCTTGCCCAATTTATAGCCTGTGTTACGCTAATATCATGGTGTTTTACGGCGGGCTTCCTGTTTTTCTTCGTTTTAAAACGTACGTTAGGGCTGAGAGTACCGGTCAACATTGAACGTTCTGGTATTGATACTTATGAACATGGTACAAGTTGTTATCCGGGGATGTAGTTGAAAAATTAAATGACATATACTCA
>JAUSDH010000285.1 GCA_030650655.1 Candidatus Brocadiaceae bacterium | reverse complement strand
GAGATGCTCTTACCGAAGAAGACAAAGGCCAGAAAGACTGCAGGTAGTTTGGTTGATATTGACGCATTATTAAAACATCTGGAAGAATTACCCACAGAGAAAATATTTGGAGAACTTGCAAAACACAAGAAAGATACCCTTCTTGAGTTGTCCGCAAAGATGAATATAACGGCAAATAAAAAACTCACGAAAAATGCCCTTGCAGACAAGATTTTCAAGCTGGGCTTTGCCAATAAAAGAGGGTATGATTTGTTGGGTGGCAAACACGGTGAATGAGAGTAGGGGCGAAGCATTTGCTGTGCCTGGCATGAATTCATTCTCATATAGAGCAGCAAATGCTTTGCCCCTACTGGGTTGCTTTATGTTTAGAGAGTGGATTAGTAGGGCAGGGAAATACAAAAGAAAATGCAATTGAGTAACAATTTAGCTTTTTGAAAAACCTTAATAAAAACAAGGTTTTATCGTCTGTGTAGCGCGAACTTCAGTTCGCAGGACAACGACATAAATGTCGTGCTACATACTCTGACTCGCTTGAGTTTGGATGTTTTTCAAAATACTAAATTGTTATGCAATTGAAAAGCTCAAAGAGTCCATTGATTCGTTTGGCGATGTTTGTAAAGAGGAAAGTGAAGTTTATACTGCATCGCTATCTATAAAAGAACTTCACGAATTTCTGACAGTAGAGGGGAAAGAACCTGCTTCAGAATCGTATGAATTAAGGGCAGTATATGCCTAAGAATATTCCATCACTCAAACCAAAGGAATTAATTCGTCTTTTAAGGCACGGGGGGTTGTAACTTTTATAGAAAAGGTAAAGGCGATCATCAGCTATATGTCCGTTATTACGAAGGCAGAAAAAGAGTTGTTCCTATTGATATGGGTACAATAGAATTATCGCCTCCCTATGTGCTTCGAATATTTCGGCAATTTGGCTTTACTGATAACGAAATAGAATACTTAAATTGCCTATCATACGGGTTGTCAACAAAAATGAATATTATTCCAAATTTAAGATGGTATTTCGAACAAAGCACTCTTAAAAATACTTCCCCTCGCTGTCCATTTGCGACAGTCCGAAGCTGTCCTCGCTTTTATGAAAGTTTATCTTTATTAGGTGATGCTGGCAGTACAAAAATCCCAGAAAAAGAAGATAAAAAACTGTTAAAGAAATGGAAAAAATCGCCTTTGTGGACAGCAACAAAAGAACAAGCAACTTCGATATCAGGCTATGAGAACAATCATTTTGGGAACTTTTGTCCTGAAGTTTCATTTGAGAGATTCGGTCTTTTTGCTACCGATTTGGATAGATATGCAGATGAAATTGATAAGGATTTAGCACATTCTAACTTATCAAAAATTAAAGAAACCCCAGATGATTGGAGATGGTTTTGGTCAAATATTCAGCCGCAACATTACTCTGAATGCTCATTTTACTCTGTTTTGTTAAGCTTAAAGTCAAACTCACAAGATGACCACGAAGATATCATTGAACTTAAACCAAATTGCTATGGGATTGGTATTAATATTAATGCATTAATTAGAAAGATTAAACAGGTTTATAAAAAAATAAAATAAGTATATACATTACGCCATTTTAACAAAAAGGGAGGTCGTAAAATTATGAACAAATTATTTTGTTTTATTCAGATGCAAGCACAAGAATTTATCTTTCGCATCTCTTTGTATGTATTAATTTTATTTTCATTAATTTTGACCGCAATCGGCACATCGTCAGCATCAGTAAACCCAAAAGTTTCAGCAGGAAGTGCACATACCATAGCCTTGAAGTCAGACGGGACTGTATGGACATGGGGATATAATGGACAAGGTCAATTGGGTGATAGAACATATACAGATAAATCTACCCCTGTCCAGGTTAGTAAACTCAGTGGTCTTAATAAAGTTATTGAGATTGCTGGTGGAAGGTATCTTCACACGCTAGCTTTGAAATCAGACGGGACGGTTTGGGCATGGGGATATAATGGGTCTGGCCAATTAGGGAATAATACATACACGGATAAAAATATTCCCATACAGGTTAGTGGACTTAGCGATGTTTTGGCAGTTGCATGTGGAGGGAATCACAGCCTTGCCTTGAAATCAGACGGGACTGTATGGGCATGGGGAGATAATGGAAGTGGTCAATTGGGAGACGGAACAACCGATGTTAAAACTTCGCCAGTGCAAGTCAATGGGCTCAATGGAATTACTGCCATTGCCTGTGGAATAGGTCACACCTTAGCTCTGAAATCAGACGGAACATTGTGGGTATGGGGATGGAATGAGTATGGCCAGTTAGGAGACGGAACAACCAGTAACAAAACTTCACCTGTACAAGTTAGTAAACTCAGTGATGTAATTGCCGTTGCCGGTGGAATGGAGCATAGTATTGCACTAAAGTCAGATGGGACAGTCTGGACATGGGGATATAATGGACAAGGTCAATTAGGATACGAGACACGTGGAAATACATCTACTACCCCTGACCAAGTACTTGAACTCAGCAATGTAACTGTCATCGCTTGCGGAGGTATGCACAGTCTTGCTCTGAAATCAGACGGAACGGTCTGGGTATGGGGAGAAAACACCCAAGGCCAGTTAGGAGACGGAACAACCAGCAACAAAACTTCACCGGTACAAGTTAGTAAACTCAGCGACATTACCGCCATCGCCGGAGGAAGTTCTCACAGCATCGCATTGAAGTCGGATGGAACTGTTTGGACGTGGGGTTCTAATGATTCTGGTCAACTAGGAGATGGAACAAATACGGATAGTACTACCCCTGTTCAGGTGAATATCAACCTCAATCAAATCGAGATATCCACACCTACGCCCACATATACACCAATTCCCACTTCAACCCCGACCGTTATAGCATCACCAACACCACAACCATTTCCAACAATAACACCTTTACCAACAGCCATACCCTCGCAAACTCCCACTCCGGGTGGCAGTGGTATGGTATATGGGTTTGTATATAATGCTGACGAAGAATCTTTAAAGAATGTTACGGTGAACATTATAGGCAACAATTTCTCCGATAGTACCACAGACGAGGATGGTTATTATGAATTCACTGGCATTACAGAAGGAGACTATACCCTCACCTATGAAAAATCAGGCTATCAGACCCATACCGAAGATATAAGCATTGGAGAAGGGGAGGACATGGATATGGGAACGATTATTATGGAAACAGTCGAAAAAGGTATGATATATGGCTATGTGGTGAATATAAAAGGAAATCCCCTTGAATATGGAAGGTTGAAGCTGAAAGGGATAAGTACAAAGAAAACAAAGCAAACATCCTCTGATGCAGACGGATTCTTTGAGTTTTCAGACTTAGATGCGGATACCTATATAATCACAGCAAAGAAAAAAGGTTTTAAGCCTGTAAATCAGAGGATAAAGCTTGGAGATGGAGAGGTGACGGACATTGAGATTGAGATGAAAAAATCGAGCAGAAGGATTGCGTTTGTTGAACATTAGTATGTAAAGTTGGGTTAAGCGAACCCATCAAAGTTATTATTATCTTTTTGTTGAATGATACATAAAAATTTGACAAATAAGAGGTAACAATGCAGGTTGACATAGAATTTAGCAAACACGCCTTGCTAAAGATTTCATTATTAGAGGCGCATGGAATTAGGATTTCAAATGAAATAATTGAAGATGTTGTTAAGATATGAAAAGGATTAGATATAATAAAGATGTTGACGCACTTCTTATAGAACTCTCAGATAAACTAATAGACTATGCTGAGGAAGAAGGGCAAATTATTATCCATTTTTCTCCTGAAGGTGAACCCGTTCTTATCGAAATCCTGGATGCAAAAGAATTTGTTTTAAGCACCCTTTCCAGCGTAATAAAAGAAAAAGAAGTAACTATATAAATGTGTCTAAACAAATTCTGATAAAGCCGGGGAACGAGAATATCAGACCTTCATAATTCAAAAAAATACTTATAACCAAAAAAGAAAATAGCTTTTGAAAATGGAAGTTGTATGGGACATTTATGAGTTTAAATTTATTCGGGAGGAAAATGAAGATGGATTGGAGAAATCATATTGTAAGCACACCCGATGTGTTACGGGGTAAGCCCAGGATTAAGGAAACTAGAATTCCAGTTAGTCTTATCCTTGGATATTTAGCGGCAGGCAAAACCTCTGAGGAAATCATAGGAGAATTTTCTGGCATTACAATAGAACAAATTGCTGCCTGTTTGGATTATGCCCGTCAGTTGTCTGAATTTGAGGTCACGGTTTAATGGCTTTAAGATTCTTTGCGGATCACTGCATATCCAATATTATAATTAAAACACTTCAAGATGGAGGTAACGAAGTATTTAGATTAAGAGATTATATTTCTACAGATTCAGCCGATCAAATTGTAATCTCAAAAGCACAGGAACTTGATTCTATATTGATTTCATTAAACGGAGATTTTGCAGATATAGTAGGTTATCCTCCTGCAAATTTTAAAGGCATTATTTCCCTGCAAGTAAAAAATCATCCAGAAGTCATTCCACAGCTTATTACAAGATTGAATGATTATTTGTGTTCCTATCCCACTATGAATCATTATAAAGGGAAGTTGTTTGTGGTAGAGGTTCATAGAATTCGAATTCAAGAATAATTAAAGACTGTGATGAAATCAAAACTAAAAGCGTAGAAATATGATAAAAAGGGGGCAGGTTAAATAGAGACAGGGATCGTTTATTGGCAAACAAATAGTAGTCGCTGTCCTATTTATTCTGTGTATATCTGAGAAAATCTGTGTCCTAATTTGATATTTTTATGAATTTATAAAATGACTAATAACGGAACAATTATAAAGGTTTCCGGCCCCCTTGTCGTGGCTAAAGGGTTAAGCGGGACATGCATATATGATATGGTGCGTGTGGGAAACTACAGACTCTTTGGAGAGGTGGTGGAGATACGGGGCGATGAATACTTCATCCAGGTTTATGAAGAGACGGAGGGTTTAGGACCGGGCGAGCCGGTCTATCCCACATATAGCGCATTTAGCGTTGAACTGGGGCCAGGGCTTATTGGCGCCATTTATGATGGTATTCAGAGACCCTTGGATGTAATAAATCGGTTGCACGGTGATTATATTGTAAGGGGCATTGAACATCCGCCGCTGGATAGAACGAAGAAGTGGCATTTTCATCCAGTAAAACATGTTGGTGCCGAGGTTGTTCCCGGTGATGTGATTGGATATGTGCAGGAATCAAAGCTCGTACGGCATCAGATCATGGTGCCTGTGGATGTTAAAGGAAGGTTATCCTCGATTGAAGAAAAAGAAGGAACGATTGAGGATGTCATTGCAAGGGTTGAGACCGTTACAGGCACAAAAGAATTGACCATGCTTCAGAAGCGGCCGGTAAGAAATCCCCTTAAGGTAAAGAAAAAACAGCAGACAACTGTTCCCCTGGTCACAGGTCAACGGGTTATTGATACGTTTTTCCCCATTACAAAGGGTGGCGTTGCGTGTATACCAGGACCTTTTGGAAGCGGAAAGACGGTGATACAACACCAACTGGCTCGTTGGGCAGATGCCGATATCATTGTCTATGTAGGCTGTGGTGAACGTGGGAATGAGATGACGGAGGTGTTGATCGATTTTCCTGTTTTAAAAGACCCAAAAACAGGCGAACCGCTTATGGAACGAACCGTTTTGATTGCCAACACCTCCAATATGCCGGTAGCCGCGCGGGAAGCATCGATTTTTACGGGGATTACTATTGCCGAATACTACCGGGATATGGGGTACAGCGTGGCGCTCATGGCCGACTCTACCTCCCGTTGGGGCGAGGCTATGCGGGAGATATCCGGTCGACTTGAAGAAATGCCCGGCGAGGAAGGTTTTCCCACATATCTGGGTTCCAGACTCGCCAGTTTTTATGAAAGGGCTGGAAATGTTATTTGTCTAGGTTCTGATGAACGGCAGGGGAGTTTGAGCGTGATTGGGGCAGTTTCACCGCCAGGCGGTGATTTTTCAGAACCCGTAACACAATCTACCCTGCGGGTGGTGAATGCATTCTGGGGGCTTGATGACAGGTTGGCATCCCAACGGCAATTCCCTGCAATTAATTGGTTGACCAGTTATTCCCTGTATCTGGACGTTGTGGATGAGTATTCCATTACCAATATCCATAAGGATTGGAAGTCATGTCGTGTTAAGGCCATGGGGATATTGCAAAAGGAGGCAGAACTAGAGGAATTAGTGCGATTGGTTGGGATCGATTCACTCTCCCCAAAGGACCGACTTCTTATGGAAGTTGCACGAATCATTCGTGAGGATTTTCTGTATCAGAATGCTTATGACCTCCGCGATACGTATACTTCCTTGAAAAAGCAGTTTCTTATGTTAGCTGTAATTATCGGGTTTTACGATAAGGCAAATGAGCTGTTGCAATCAAATGTTGAGCTTTCGGCGATAATTTCCATATCTTCACTTTCAGATATTGCACAAATGAGATTCATTCCAGAAGAAAGCCTTGTTGAATTTGAGAAGCTGGAAGCAAAGATGATGGATGAATTGGAAGCATTGTCAAAAAGTAATAAATTACAATAGCAAAACATCCTTGTTCCCAAGCTCCTGCTTGGGAACAAGGATGTTTTAAAAGCTCTGCTTTGAGTAAAAAAATGAGGTCACGTTATCAGATAATAAATAATAGCGGTGTATATTTCATAACATCTACCATTGTGGAGTGGATACCAGTTTTTACAAAGAGAGAATATTTTGACATCATCGTTCAATCATTGAGTTATTGTAGGCAAAACAAAGGGTTAAAGCTGTTTGCTTATGTAGTAATGGATAACCATGTTCATTTTATTGCCTCTGCTGACAAATTATCTCAAATAGTGAAGGACTT
>JAUSDH010000281.1 GCA_030650655.1 Candidatus Brocadiaceae bacterium | reverse complement strand
TCACGGTTGTTTTTTCCCTTTGAAATTGCCGGTATAGATTAATGTTATGGTTTTTTGAAAAAGAGTAAAATAGGCATTTACTGTGCCTTTCATTTTTCCGCTCATACGATTGTTTTTAAGTTTTCCACCATATTTTGTCATATCAAGACTTTCGATAGTTACCTCAAAACCTGCCTGTTTAAATAACTCCTCAAATTTTGATGATAAATAAGCTGAATTATAGTCAAAGGAAACCTTATTACCTTTTAGTTCAGCGCTTCCTACTTCCTCTTCATACACAACATCATCCGTAATAGTTATTTTAATTTATGGTATCGCAGGTCAGACCTGTGGACGGATTGACACAGAATTTTTCTGTAATGGACCAGTTCCCGTCCAAACTGTTGCTTTTATTTGCCGCTGCTTTTACATCAGATAGAAGGCCATATCCTGCGGGGCATAATAAGGACACTATAACGACCATAACAAAGAACACGATATGCTTGATGGACTATACTCCTTAAAATGTGATAAATAGAAATCTACCGAGTCCTTGCCTCAGACTGATAAAAGAGTTTGTAATTGAGTGGGTATTTTGCATCGGTAAAATCGCAGGCAGAATATCTCATTTGAATAAATATGTCAAGCATTTTTATCGATGGTAAAACAAATTTATAATTCTGCCTGAACGCGTGGTTGTTCTTTTATTCCCACTCAATCGTACTAGGCGGTTTGGTACTGATATCGTAAACCACACGATTGATACCTTTGACCTCATTGATAATCCGATTGGAAATGATCCCTAGTATTTCGTGAGGGATGTGGCACCAATCGGCAGTCATAAAATCGGTTGTTTCTACAGCACGTATGGCAATGACGTTTTCGTAGCTTCTTTCATCTCCCATGACTCCCACGGTGCTCATAGGAAGCAGTACGGCGAAACACTGGGCAATTGAGCGGTAGAGTCCTGCCTTGCGTATCTCTTCGATAACGATCTTGTCGGCATTACGAAGGATATCTAAGCGTGGTTTCGTCACTTCACCAATAATCCGAATGGCAAGCCCTGGGCCTGGGAAAGGGTGACGCCAGACTAATTCTTCCGGTAGTCCAAGTTCTTCGCCTATCTTACGCACCTCGTCTTTAAATAGGAAGCGAAGAGGTTCTACCAGTTCAAATCCTAACTCTGCCGGCAGTCCGCCAACGTTGTGATGACTTTTGATGGTTACCGTTGGACCTCCGTGCGCAGGGATACTTTCGATGACGTCAGGATAGAGAGTTCCCTGCGCAAGAAATTTTGCCTCTGATATTTTTTTTGCCTCTTCCTTGAAAATCTCAATGAATTCGTGTCCAATGATCTTGCGTTTTTTTTCAGGATCAATTACTCCTTTCAACTTGTTCAGAAATCTATCTCGTGCGTCAATGGCATGGAGGTCTACGGTAAAATTGTCTTTAAATGTCTTAACAACCTCTTCTGCCTCATAATTTCTCAAAAGACCGTTGTCGACGAAAATACAGGACAGGTGATTTCCAATGGCTTTATGGATGAGCGCTGCAGTGACAGCAGAATCAACCCCACCCGATAGTCCACACACTACACGCCCGTCTTTGACCTGTTTGCGGATGTCAGCCACAGAATGTTCTATATAGGAATGCATCTTCCAGTCACCCTTACATCCGCAAATTTCGTAGAGAAAGTTTCGAATGATCTGGCTTCCCTGTGGGGTATGGGTAACTTCGGGGTGGAATTGTACACCGTAGAATGCCTTCGTTTTATGCTTCACGGCGGCAAAAGGGCAATTTTTGGTGAATGCAAGTGATTCGAATTCTGCTGGTAATTCAACCACCTGGTCGCCGTGGCTCATCCATACTGTCGTGTCTTTGGTGAGTGATTTGAATAATTTGCTGTTGTTATTAACCGTGCAGGCCGTCCTCCCGTACTCACGTGTAGCTGTGGGCTGTACCGTGGCTTTTAGCATTTGACATCCCAGTTGCATGCCGTAGCAGATGCCTAAAATGGGTATTCCCAGTTTGATAATATTTTCGTCGCACCGCGGTGCGTTCTTTCCGTACACACTGGCAGGACCACCACTGAGGATAATTCCCCTCGGGTTGGTCTTTTGTATCTCTTCAGCAGTAATCTTATGTGAAACGATCTCGCTGAAGACATTATTCTCTCTCACCCGTCGAGCGATAAGCTGAGCGTATTGGGAGCCAAAATCTAGGATTAAAACTTTTTCCTTATTTTCTTCAATCATTTCGTTATCCTTGATATAATTTTTATTGTCACTTTTTAGCCTGTATCACTCGCCACCAAGGCACAAAGACACGAAGGAAAAAATAACTCAACAGATCAATGTTCCCACCTGTAGGTGGGAATTAGAGAAATAATTAAATCCTATTATATGGTTTACCAATCTGGTACGTCAACCGTCTCGGTTGACCTACCAACTTTTGACTTTTTTTGTGTCTTCGTGTTTTGATGGCGGATAAATCCGATAAGACATACTTAATCAGAATTAATTTAAAATGGCAATGAAAAATATTACCTACGAGGTACCAAAAAGAAATAGGGATGTCTTTCTCTATCCAGCATTAGACCGTATTCCAGAGTTTATATTGGAAAATAGGCATAAAATACAGGGTTATAAATTTGAAATTAACGGTATCCCTTTTCAAGTACTCCGGGATAAAACCCGCATGGAAGTATTACGACAGGCTGTATGTTATACAAACGGAATTAAATCCTTACTTCGAAAAGATAAGTCAGGACTATGTTTGTATGTTCGGAATAGCACTCAAAAAAAAGTATCAAGGCTGGTGACTCAAGATAAACTATGCATAAACGAACTGACATTAGATTATGAGTCAGTCAAAAATATTCCCATTGTCCAAACCGGTCATGAGCCTATTTTGTATCATCCTGGGATATGGGTCAAGAATTACCTTACACAGTATTTGGTTAAAAAACTGGGCGGTATCGGTGTAAATATGATTGTAGACAATGATGCCTGTAATATGGGTTTTATGTACGTCCCGATTTTGTCAGAAAAATCAGCGTCTGTTGGGAAAGTAGCGCTCGTAAGAAATAAAGACCATGTGGCATATGAAGAAATTGTGTTTGATGATTTTGGAATAATACACCAATTCAAAGAGGAGGTTATTAACCTGCTGAGTAAAAACATCCTTCGTGAAGATATAAAAACAACCATGGAAGATATGCAGGACTTGTTTGGACAATTCATCAATCGCATAGGGAAGTACTATCAACAAGGCTGTAGTGATATGGTGGGTTTATTAACTGCTGACAGAAGATCATTTGAAGAAGACTTTGGCATTGATAATCTCGAAATGCCCGTTTCCAGGATGTGTGATACTGATGGATTCTATCATTTTTTAATGCACATTCTATATGAGGCAGAACGATTTGCCAAAATCTACAACGAGAAGCTGGCTGAATACCGGCGCATCCGC
>JAUSDH010000280.1 GCA_030650655.1 Candidatus Brocadiaceae bacterium | reverse complement strand
GCATTATCCCAAGATACAGGTTATCAGGGGCAATGTCATGCGGTAACAGTTCAGCACCCCCACCTGGCCTCCCCCATCGAGGGGGAGGAAACGTTTTTCCCCCGCCCCTGGTGGGAGGGGTTAGGGGAGGGGGGTGAACTGATACGTTATGCGGAATGGTATAGTCACTCTTTTTTTTCAGCAGGACAATTGGTCTTTGTGTAGATAATAACAAGGTTTCTTCCTTTGCATCAACAAAGCAAAACTTGTTTACCGTTTCGATATTTTCCATCATTACTGCAAATGGTTTGTCTTCCCTGTATTTTCTTTTCCTTAAAAGAGAAACGGACTTGCTGTTCAGGGCATCACAGGCGATATGATAACCTCCAAGCCCTTTAACGGCAACTATCTTTCCGTCATGAAGAAGGGTACAAACAGTAGAAATGGGGTCTTGTGTTTGAACGGTAAGCCCTTTATTATTCAGTAACATTAACTGAGGACCACAAACAGGGCAGGCATTGGGTTGTGCGTGGAAGCGTCGGTTTGCGGGGTCGTAATACTCACTTTCGCATGCCTCACACATGGTGAAGTGTGCCATGGTAGTATTGGAACGATCATACGGAATATCTTTGGTAATGGAATATCTTGGCCCGCAGTTGGTACAATTAATGAAAGGGTAATGATACCGTCTATCCATAGGATCAAAAAGCTCTTTGAGGCAATCCTGGCATGTTGCTATATCTGGGGAAACAAAGGTGAAACTCCCTTCCTGAGACACACTTTCACGGATGCTAAAATCTTTGTACAATTCGCTACCGGCAAGCATCTGTGAAGTAAGTTCTTCAATCCTTGAAAGAGGGGGGGGAGATGTCTTTATTTCCTCAATAAACCTGTCAATCAGTTCCCCCTGTACTTCTATGAGAACCCCTCGTGAATCATTTAGGCAGAAACCCTTGAGATTATATTTATTTGCAAGGTTATAAATAAAGGGACGAAACCCCACTCCCTGAACAGTTCCTGTTATCTGGATACATATCTTGTTATGCATAGGAGTATGACATAGCACTTATAAAATATGGAAGGATGGCAGTCATGATAGATTAACAGGTAATTTCCCCTTGATTTAAGAAATTTGATAATTACAATACATTTAAAGAGAAATGCTGTAATTGTCAAGAAATATTGCGATACACGGAATCTTTTCTCTATTCGAGTAGGGAAGAATATACTTTACAAAGGCATCAAAATGATTATAAATATCCGTAAAGATGCATCTGATAAGTTAATCGTTGTTTTTCCCTATAATCCACTCCCGCCTTACCATATGCATCATTTATAAGAAGGATATATTGAAATGAAACAAATAGTTGCTTACGAAGTAGATTTGCCATTTTTTGAACCATTTATGCAAAAGCAATCTAACGAATAGGAAGGAAAATGGGGCGGCTGTCTTTGTTAAGCACGCAACGCCAACCAACAACAGGCTTTGCCATAAATAGAGGAACTGAATTTAAGTAGTAGTAAAATGGCCTATGTCACAGCCTTTACAAAAAGAGGAAGACAAACTCTGCACCATTGACAGCCACTTCGCAAACCCATGAAAATTGGGCAAAATTGCTTGTAAGAAAATGAATAGTATTATAAAAATATATGGGAGAGGATTAAAATGAAGATTTCCGAAGCAAAACAAAAACTTGATGAAATAATTAGTGTGCTTCCAGAAAATAGATTGAAAGAAGTGATTGATTTTGCCAGTTATTTAAAAAATAAGGGAGATGCGGAAAAATTGTTTGGAATGCAGATAAGTTCAAATGCTTACACAGATTGGTTAAGCACAGAAAACAACATTTACGATGAGGTCTTTAAAGATGAAATTAAGCAGGGGTAATATTGTCCTTTGCAAAGTTCCAATGCCTTCGTCGGAATTAAAGGAGTTTAAACTGAGACCTGCCTTGATTGTCTCTAAAGATTTGAATAACAAAAGGCTTGATGATGTAATTATTGCTATTTGTACTTCTATTATCTCAAGAAGTCAAGAGCCGACACAATACTTAATCGAAGGAGATGAAATCGCTCAATCCGGTATTAATGTTCCGTCAGTTGTTAAATGTGAATCTCTACTTACAATAAGCAAATATATGATTATTAAACTCCTTGGAACGCTTTCTGAAGATGGAATCCATAAAGTTAATGATTGCTTGAAAAACGCACTTGAATTGGAGTGAAATCATAAATAAATTTGTTATCTAAGAACTGTTACTTTAATTTCCGCAAGAATGAAACATTGGCGGGAGCGTGTGGGAATCGAACCCACCTATCCCGCCATAAGCGGGACAGACCGGATTTGAAGTCCGTCGCCGACACCAGCCGACATGCACTCCCTTAAATTTTATATCAACTTGACCAAGCACAGCACAGTGCTTTAATCAGAGACTAATCTTGACTGGAATTATGAGTGTTCCCTGTTTTGAATGATGCAATAATATCTTTAGGAGCAAGCACGCCGCCAGAAAAGAGCGTTTTAAACGCCTCCTCAACGCTAAGGTTAGAATCCATGACGTCATTCTCCGTGACAAATATTAAAAATCCAGTTGTTGGATTTGGTGTGGTTGGAATAAACACACAGATAAATTTTTTTTCATTGTTATATTGCGTAGCACCAGTAACGAATCCGATAGATTTTGTACCTTCTTTTGGAAAATCTACAAGAACCACACGTTTAAATGACTGCTTGCCCGGCAAGCTTACCGAGTGGATTATTTGTTTTACGGACGAATAGATATTTTTAACAAAGGGAGTCTTCGTTAGCAGGTTTTCAAAATAGGTGATGATGGCCTTACCGACAAAATTAGCGGCAAAGATACCAATAAAATATAATGAGATAAAAGTAAGGATAAGGCCAAGGAACGTGATAATAAATTCATCGAGAGAGGATCTCGGTAAGGCAACACCGTAAAATTGCAATATCTTTTTAATAACCGGAGAAAGTGTGCCTCCAACGAAACCAAAGAGAAATTTTACAACAAAATAGGTTACATAAACTGGCAGGATTAACAACAAACCTGTCAACATCCTTCTTCTGACGTCTTTTTTAAATTGTGCAACCATCCCCAAATTATTTTCTTCCATAGTTTACCTATAAAACTTAAAAGTGACTGGATTTCCACACAAAGGCAATAATGCCCGTAAATATAAAATTAAAGTCGGCGATAGTCTCGAGCAATAAACCTTCAGATACAATTCGTTTCTGAAATAGATATTGATAACTGAAGGCATACGCAACACAGGGGAGCAAGTAGTATCCTAATGAAGTAGTCCATCCAAGGAGTGAACTTACAAATAGGAGAACAGCGACTGATGCTGTAAGGATAATAAGAATCGTTTTTGTTTGTTCTTTTCCAATTGCAATGGGAATTGTTTCCTTTCCCAGGATGCGGTCACCCTGAATATCCCGAATATCCAAGACTACAGCCCTGATAAATGCAATGCTGAATGCAAAAGCGATAGCAACGGCAAGGGACGGAATAAAACTTTTTCTTGTACTAAGAAAGGGTATGAGCGCCGTGCTAACTGCCCAGGCAATACTGTAAAATATCTCTTTTGACCCCGGTATCTGTTCAAGACTTCTGTACCGGATAATTTTAGAAAGACTCTTTGGTATTATTTCTAATCTATAAAAAATACCAAAAAGACTAGCAAGAAAAATGCAGAAAAAAATGGACTTACTCAGTATGAATCCCAGAATAAAAGATGCAACAGCCCCGGCAGCGCCGAGACCGACAAAGAGATGTTGCTTCCTTTCGTAGAATTTTGCCCTTGCAGGTTCATTGAGCGCCACAGCTTCTTTGTTGGCGAAGTGGTTCAGGACTTGCATAGAAAATATGAAGAGTGCCGCAATCAGGCTAAAGCTTAATCGAGGCTGAATACCGAGCAACACAGTGCATGCGTAAGTCAAACTTGCTGCGCCTAGCCCTACGTACGTACAGCTTCCAATAAAAAAACTGGCAACGCTTTTTAGTCCAAATAAGAATTTTTCGTATTTGTTGACCTTGTAAGAACGTAACTTCTCGACAACCCTTTTAATCATCCAGTTTGGGGTTGAAGCTCCTGCGGTTACGCCAATAGTATCAAAATCCTTGAATTTGCTAAGTTCCAACTCGGTATCAGTTTCTACGTGAAACGTAGGTGTTCCCTGGGATTCGCATATTTTGACGAGTCGGGTAGTATTGGCGCTTCCCCTCCCGCCAACAACAATCATGGCATCCACAGTTTTACTGAGGTTGATAACTTCATCCTGTCGTTTGTACGTGGAACTGCAGATCGTTTCAAAAGATTCACAATTTGAATAACGTTTTTTAAGCCTCTCGATAGCCTCTTTAAACATGCGCCTGTCTTGGGTTGTTTGCGCAACAACGCACACATTGTCCATTGGCGGCAGGAGTTCAATTTCATCCAATTCCTGTACGACATGACCTTTGCCTTCTGCGTACCCCAGTAAACCGGCAACCTCCGCGTGTCCTTTATCACCCACGATTACGGTTGAATAACCCTGTGCTGCATATTTTTTGATGATGGATTGAACTCTCATTACGTGGGGGCAGGTAGCGTCACAGACCTTTGCACCTAAATCTTCGATTTCTTTTCTACGCGTAGGCGTAATTCCGTGCGCCCTAATAACAACTGTGCTTTTAGAAAGGTCTGTCTGGCCATGAACAACGCGGATATCCCTTTTTTCCAGGTATTCAAGCACCTGGGGATTGTGAATCAGGGGGCCGTCAGTATAAACCTTGCCGTCTTTTTTTTCATTTGCGGCATCCAAAAGGATGTCCATTGCACGTCGAACACCCATGCAAAATCCAGCAGTTTTAGCAACTATTACCTTCAAGGTATTACCTCGAATTATTTAAACGAATGAGTTCCTTATTTCCAACATGAATTGATTCACTCCGCAAACCAATAAACACGTATAGATAGGAGTTGTTTCAAACCGGCAAATAATACTTGGCTTCGATTTGCCATGTTCAACGTGAAAGGCGTGTCTTTACATTAACCTATCTCTGTATAAGGGAGGAAACTCTATTAGAATTTTTGCAAATTTTATCAGGTATGATGAGGTATGTCAATATTTTAATATCAATGAAAGTGTTAGTCATAATGGGTTTTTACTTGCTATATAATTACGTGTTTTTCTATAATGACCAAATTATAAAATTCTGGTATGACAAAATAGTAATGAAATAGTGTTTATAACAACGAAAGAGGGTAGTTATGTCGGCAATTATTATTGATGGTGAGTCTTATGCTGGAAAGATTCGTACACGATTGATTGAAGAAATTGACGCCTTAAAGAAGAAAGGTTTTTATCCGCATTTAAAGGCCGTTCAGGTAGGCGAAAATGCTTCGTCCCGTTTGTACGTTCAAAATCAACAGAAACAATGCGAGGCAATAGGCATCAAATATACCCTGGATGAACTTCCTGCTGATACGAAAGAAGGGGCTTTGATCGAACACATTAGGAAATTAAACAATGATTCTCATGTAACGGGAATTATATTGCAAATGCCCTTACCTGAAGGTATAGAAGCAAAAAAGGTACAGACATTGATTGCCCCTTATAAAGATGTAGAGGGGATGAATCCCGCCAACCTGGGTGAGCTTGTATATGGAAATACGAGATTGGCGCCGTGCACTGCCATGGCCGCTGTAGAACTAGTCAAATCCGTAGGTATTGAGATTCGCGGGAAGGAAACAACAATTGTTGGTCGCAGCACAATAGTAGGGAAGCCTGTTAGTTTGCTAATGCTGGATTTGTCAGCAACACCAACAGTATGTCATTCTGGTACAAAAGATCTTTCTGCCCAAACGAGAAAGGCGGATATTTTAATTGCTGCCATTGGAAAGGCAGAGATGATTAAAGGTGATATGATCAAACCTGGCGCCATTGTCATCGATGTAGGAATTAACCGAATAAAGGAACTCGACACACAGGGAAACCCTGTTTTAAATGTAAATGGTAAACCAAAGATGAAAACCGTGGGTGACGTAGAATTTGCTACAGCGAAAGAGGTGGCGTCTTACATAACCCCGGTTCCTGGAGGTGTGGGGCCAGTGACGGTGGCTATGTTATTAAGAAATACCGTGGAAGCATTAAAAATAAATGCTAATCTTTGATTATCTCTCATTCCTCCCGTTTCAATTCCCGGAAAAAACAATTAAATAACGCTATGTATAAGAATAAAATTCTTGTTGCCATACCTGTTTTTAATGAAACAGATGTTCATGATATTATTCGTAGAGTTAACAATTATCATCTGGATGTATTAGTTATAGATGATGGATCGACCAATGGTCTCCACAAAGAATTATCAAATTTGGGGAATATACACGTAATCACGCATCCAAGAAATCATGGTTATGGCAAGACGATTATAGACGCCTTCGCATTTGCAATTAAAAATGGATATGATTACTTGTTAACAATTGACAGCGACGGACAACATGAACCTGAAGAAATTTCGCTATTTTTGAAAGAAATTCCATTTTATGACTGTGATATTCTATCGGGATCCAGATATTATTTTCCTGCAAGGCCAGACAATGAATTTCCACAGGAGCGATATCTCATTAATAAGGAGATTACAGGCATTATAAATAGGATTACGGGATTCAATTTAACGGATACATTTTGTGGTTTTAAAGCATATAAGGTTAAAAAATTGAAGCTGATACCCCTGACTGAGTATGGATATGGGATGCCGTTGCAATTATGGATACAGGCGTGGAAGTTGGGCTTGCGGGTGAGAGAGATACCTGTTAAACTAATATACAAAGACCTCTTGAAACAATTTAAAGGTACTATGAAAAATCCTGTTACGAGGTTGAATTATTATAAAAATATCATAGAGAAGGAAATTACTGATACCGTACTAAACAACATAGCAATACGAAAAACAAGAAAGAAAGTAATTTCGTAATATTTAAATTAAATAATTAAATTATGCTGCCTTCGGCAGCGACTTTTAAGCTCCCCTCTAGAAAGAGGGGCCGGGGGTGTGTTACGGCAAACTTACACACCCCTTTATCCCCTCTGTTTAGAGGGGAATCATAAAAGATTGAAATTTCTGTACATCAAGTTTGTAAACTTACATGACTATGCTTTATAAAAGATATGCTTCATAATTCCCTTTATATACACATCCCATTTTGTGTTAGAAAGTGCCGCTATTGCGATTTCAATTCGATTGTCTCGGAATCGAAGAAAATAGGCCGCTACCTCCACGCTATTGAGAAGGAGTTAAGTGTGTTGAATGGCCGATATGTATTTAACACAGTCTATATAGGTGGAGGAACACCTAGCATATTAACTGAAGTTCAGTTGGAAAAACTACTCCATAGTGTTATCCGTTATATTCCATCTTCTGAGATACAGGAGTATACGGTTGAAGCAAATCCCGGCACACTGACTGTGAATAAGATCGGATTGCTAAAGGAATACATGGTGAATCGCATTAGCCTGGGAGTACAGTCGTTTCAGGATAGCCAATTAAAATATCTTGGGCGTATTCATTCAAGCAATGACGCCGGAAACGCTTTTGTTTCATTGAGAAAAGCAGGTTTTAAGAATATAAATGTCGATTTAATATTTGGGAGTCCTGAACAATCTCTCGATGATTGGGAAAAAGACTTAAAAACCGTAGTTGAATTGGGTCCGGACCACATATCGACATATGCCCTCACGTATGAAGAGGGTACCTCGCTCACAAGGGATTTAGAGGACGCATCTATCCATAAATTGGACGAGTATGTTGAATTGGAGATGTATAAAACATCCATACGCTATTTAACGAGTAACGGCTATAATCACTATGAAATTTCGAATTTTGCAAAATATGGGTACGAGTGTGCTCACAATCACGCTTACTGGAAAAATATTGGGTATGTGGGAATAGGGGCGGGGGCATATTCTTTTATCGATGGTGTGAGAACTTCAAATGAGAAAGATGTATTTAAATACATTGATGGGATAAACGAAAATAAAAATGTCATATCTTTTCGTGAAAAATTGGAACTTAATCAATTTGCATCTGAAACCGTTGTTATGGCGTTGCGTCTCCGACAAGGTATATCTAATACCGATTTTTACGAACGTTTCGGTTATACAATAGAGGATCAATTTGGAGAGCAGATGAACAGATTAGCAAAATATGGTTTAGTTAGTTATGAGAATGAAAGATTGAAACTCACGGAAAAAGGATTGTTTGTTGCAGATACGGTAATGACAGAATTTATATAATATTTGTTTTGTTTCTTTTATTGAGGAGTTATTAAATTGTTAAGCGCTACAGAAATTAAAAGGGGGACCGTGCTAAAAATGGATGGTGAATTATATTTGGTGGTAGATTATCAACACGTAACCCCCGGAAATTGGCGTGGTATGGTGCAGGCAAAACTGAAAAGTATGAAACAAGGTAGTATCGTTCAAAAACGATTCAGGTCTACGGATAAAATAGAAGATGTATTCCTTGAGCATCGCACAATGGAGTATCTTTATAAGGATGGGGAGAATTATTGCTTCATGGATACAGAAAACTATGAGCAATTATTATTGCCTAAAGAGGCGGTTGCAGACGCCATGCCTTATATGACGTTAAACAGTCAGGCAAATATAGCTTTTTATGAGGGCAAGGCATTATCAGTAGAACTTCCAACGTCAGTTTCTTTGAAAATTGTTGAAACAGACCCAGGCATGAAAGGTGACACCGTAGTGAATGTTTATAAAGCTGCAAAGGTAGAGACAGGGCTTATCGTAAAGGTTCCCCTGTTCATCACTAATGGTGAAGTAATCAAAGTGGATACAAGAACTGGTGAATTCCTGGGAAGGGAATAGGCAAAGATGGGCATAGAGGAATCTATTAGAATTTACGGGGCAAAGATAGATGAATTGTTGAAAGAGATCATCCCTCCTCATAGAAATGATTATTTAAGTGAGCCAATATGGCATCACCTGCATACAGGAGGCAAAAGAGTAAGGCCTGCAATATGTTTAATTACCTGTGAGGCATTGGGCGGAAATACAAATGAGGCGATACATTTTGCCCTTGCTATAGAGATTATGCATAATATGTTCCTCATGCACGACGATATTGAGGATGGTGATACGATAAGACGAGACCAGCCTACGGTATGGGTGAAATATGGGACAGCCAACGCAATTAATGCAGGTGATTATCTTATTGCGTGTGCATACAAAAGTGTGTTAGCAAGCCCTGTCTCATTAGAAAAAAAGATAAATTTATTACAAATACTTACGCTAACCTACGAAAAAACTGTAGAAGGCCAGGCACTTGACATCAACGCAAGGGCGGCGGAAGATTTTTCAGTAGATAAATATATGGCGATGGTTGAACTTAAAACCGGGTACTACCTTGCATGCGGTATGGTCGGTGGGGCCGTTGTATCCGGCATTCCCGAAAAGGTTGTAGAAAAGATATGGACGCTGGGGAAAACGATGGGACCTGCATTTCAGATTCGTGATGATTTAATCGATTTAACACACGGCAAGGGACGCGGCGGGGTAATTGGTTCCGATGTGAAGGAAGGCAAGGCAAGTTTTCTCTATTCATATGCATTGCAGGTCGCTTCTTCCGATGATAAGAAACATTTGCGTGACATTATGCTAAAACCAAGGAATGAGACAACAGACAGCGATATAAAATGGGTGCTGGAAATATACAAAAAATATGATGCGATAAAATATGCGCAGGATTATGCGGAAGATTTGATAAAACAAGCGTATAAGACCATAGACGAGATCCCGGTTGAAGACAAAACGGTGTTTAAGGAGATCGCTTCTTTCATGGCCAAGCGTATGTCCTAATAGGTCCCGCCAATTGACATATATCAAAGCTATCTCTTCTTGTAAAACAGATTGGCAGATGAGAATATTGATAGAGAGAAAACATGGCATTGACAAGAATGAATTTATAAAATTTTAGCTGGAGAATAAAAGATAATGAAAATGATAGGGAAAAACTTACAGATACTGACGATTACCGGTACCGTGTTATTTATGTCTTTGTACGGATGCAGCAAAAAAGAGGTGTCTGAAGTTGCAAGTAAGAACGAAGAAGCTGCAACTGAAGAGACATCCGTTGAACAGGAACTAAAAAAAGAGGTAAAACTTCCGGAAAAAATGTCAGCTTCAGAGTATTATAACTACGGATTGGAACATATTAAAAAAGGCGGTTTTGATGAAGCAATTGCCGCATGGGAGAAGGCACTGGAGTTAGAACCGACAATGATTAATGCCTATGAAAAGCTTGCAAAGGCATATTATACCCAGGGTAAATTTACTAAAGCCGGAGAGATTTACAGAAAAGAACTGGCGTTAAAGCCAGACGAACCTATGATATATTATAGTTTAGGCGTAGTCTATCGAATGAATGAGCAACTCGAAGATGCAATCAAGATGCAGAAACAAGCACTGTCTTTGAATCCCAAGCTTGCGTCTGCTTACAATGAGCTGGGATTAACGTACTGTAAACAGAAAAAACTGGACGAGGCTGTTACCGCGCATAAAACGGCATTAGAATTAGACCCCAAATTAGGAACGGCGCACAATTATTTAGGCGTGGCTTATTTGTTAAAGGGGATGAGCGCCGAGGCAGACGCAGAATTTAATGAATTCAAGAAATACGAAGCGGAAAAAAAGATGTCCCCATCGCACGGTGGAGCTTCATCACACTAGAAATAAAAATGGGGGCATTTTATAAATGCCCCCATTCTTTTTTATATCCACCTCAAATTTAGTTTATTAGTAACAACCTATTTCTGTCTCTTCTCTTGTTCCTTTTTGCAAATCGGGCATGCCAGGAAATCTGCATCACATTTATCACAATGTTGGGTAAGCCATTCTTGCGATTTCTTCTTGCAATCAGGACACTTCATCTCCCACTTTGCCAACGTCTTTCCCTTGATAGGCCTTGTACGCACTTCTTTGCACTTTGGGCACTTTCCTTCCATGGTTGCGGCTTTTAACTCTGCCGATGTCTTTTGACACATTACGCATGCAAGTACATCTTGTCCACACTTATCACAATGATGAACTGTAAGTTCCCCTATTTCGTTTTTGCAATCCGGGCAAACCATAACCTGTGCGGCAAGCGTCCTTCCTTTTTCTGGACTTACGCGCACATCTTTACAACTGGGGCACATGGGTGACACTACTGTTGCATGTTCCGGTGCTAAAGCCTTTTCACTATGTGTGTGTGTTTCTTCATCGGCATAAATATAATTGCCCATGCACATCGTTATGCTAACAGACGTAACAACAGAGGCAGCTATTACCCAAAATTTCCTATTTAACATATGCTCTTAATCTCCTTTCAAAATACAAAAAGTTTAAAAAGTAAAGATCTAATGATAAAACTTTACATGGAGTAAAATGTACATGTTCAGTTTTTTAACATTTTCTATCAAAATTGTCAATATATTTATTCATTTTAAATAAATAATTAATCAATCTTTATTCCAGGGCGAACAATGGGTATACGCTTTTTTACTCCTTTGACAAGTCATTTATTTCGTTTCCCTTTTTGGTTTTTCTTTCATATTTTGAAGGTTCTTTTTTAAATGTTTCTTCGCAGCGTTCGGAGCAAAAATAATAATTTTTACCGTTGTGTTCTATTTTTGTTGACTTATCTTTTTGTACCTCCATACCACAGATAGGATCTTTTGCGGTTGTTTTTTTAACTTTTTCTCCATCCTTTTTTTCAGATGCAATTGCGCCGGAACTCATTGAATAATTTGCAACAAATGATGTAAGACACAAGGCAATCATTATGTATAAAATTCGCTTCATTTCACTCCTCCATAATTGAATTTAAGACGGCTGTATTTAAAATTTATGATATATCAGTAATATATTAACGAATTACCTCCTTTCTTTTATTGCAATTGTCCACGGAAGTAAAAAAGAAACATTACTATAACGTAGATTGAGATTCCATTTCTGTCAAAGCATTTTTAATTTAATGTTTAGGAATTTCAAACTATTGTTCCTCCCCCTTGATGGGGAAGGCTACGTGGGGTTGAAAGAAAAAGCTACGCTCCCTCCCCTAGCACCTCCTTCGCAATGAGGGGAAAGAGGGGTGGTTATAAGTTCAATAATGCCGTTTTAAGTTTTTGAAAATTCAGGAATATTTTATTCGTTTTAGTCATCTCCTTTCTTTTGGTTTACTACCATATCTTTCATTTTTACCAGATTCGCTGTTAACTCCCACCAACCATTTTTAAATGTGGCATAGCCATGCCCTCCCATAGCCGATGCGTATCGCACCGAGTTGGCGTAGAAAAACCACTGCTTTATCCATAGTCGTTCAATCGTCTCATCAAAAGGATCCGCCGGATCTGCCAATCCTTCATTCCATGCTTTCTGAAGCAGGCGGGTAGCTGATAAACTCATTCTATCGGTTTCTGATAGAGTGGCGTCAAATTTGACAAAGTGCTGGTTGACCCAATCTGTATTATGACAACCCTGACATACCTTCATCATTTCGGTTTGGCGCCGCATTTGTTCGTTTTTATCGATCAAATATTCTGACGCTAATTCCCCAGTGTAGGACGTGGGAAGAGGCAGACCTTCCTTGTTTTTGATCACGTACGTCTTACCACTCTTCGGTTGGGGATGGGTGTAAATAAGCCCAAACAGCCTGACCCATAGTCTCGCGCCAAAATCATGGGTTCTTGATACAATAACCTTATTATCAGGAGTAGTTATAAGGCTATTATGGCAGGTAGCACAGGTTGGAGCTTGAAAATCTTTGCCAATTCTCCAGGGAACATTATTCCAGTTCCATTCATGCTGTTGAGAGAAGAAGATGTTCCCATGCTTACTTTCTTTGTAAACTTCAAATGCAGGCACATCTGGCTCGATATGGCATTGAGAACACGTATAAGGTTTTCTGGCTACCTCTATAGAGAAATTGTGTCGCGGATGGCATGATGTACATGCCCCCAGGCTTCCATCAGGATTAATCCTTCCTACTCCCTGATTAGGCCAGTTGGCAAGGTCAGGAACATCAATTTCACCCATCTTTGATAAAATCTTCTTCATACCTTTTACCGTTACAACAGTACCATGACACGCATAACATGTTTCAGCCTTTGTATATTCCGATGAATTAAAATGGATCATTTTACCGTCTTTAATTTCATTAACGCTTATGATTGCCTCACCAAAGGTATGATAAAGGGGGTTTTGTTGAAGATTCTCCAGTGCATGTGCCTTTTTACTAACGGAATATTGGTCTACTTCAACTGAGTGACAGGTTTTACAGTCATTTGGTGAAACAATCACATTAATCCAGAATCCAAAGTGTTCGAAGTTGTCTTTGTGGGCAGAGGCATTCAGGCTATGACATTCATAGCAGCCAACGACTGTTGATTGTAAAGTTTCTGGTATTACCTCGCTTGAAATCCTTCTCTCAAGAGGAGGCTTTTTGAGCGCCATTTCCGGAGTAATTTTTGAATGCCTGCTTTTAAGCCAATCCTCTACAATTCCCGGTGTGTAGTTTCTGTGACATAATATGCATACTTGAGTTTGTTCACTGGTTGGAGGCGGCATAGATACCGGCCATTCCTCTTCAGCAAACGTATTCGCTGCATACACAAAAAGGAGAACTAAATAAGTAATATACCGAAGCATTTGAATTATAAAAGATATCATATTTTACTTTTATTTTCGCAAGTATTAATCCTAAGCCATTTTGTTATTTCCATAATAAGAAAAATAAGAAAGGAAAATCCAAAGACTGTCGCCCAATCCTTCAATCCTAAAGGTGTTACCTTAAAGATTCTTTCGCAGTATGGGATGTGGATGATGGCTACCTGCATGGCCAATGAAAATCCTGTTGCCAATAAAAGTTTTTTATTAGTAAAAACACCGACCTTAAATAATGAAAGTCTAGCATTTCTGCAGTTAAAAGAGTGAAATAATTGGGAGATGACCATTACACAGAAGGCAACCGTCCTAGCCTGATCAAGATCGCCGCTTAACGCACATGGTAATACCTCATTTTTAAACCAGTGTAAACAACCAAGTGTTGCACAACTTGTATCATACAAAACGAACAAATAGGCAAAGAGGGTAGAAAATGCTATAAGAAAACCTTGAAATATAATCAAACTGCCAAGTTTTTTGTCTACGATTTGTTCTGCGGACCTCCTTGCCGGTCTTTTCATGATATCAGGGTCAACCGGGTCAACACCCAATGCCAAGGCAGGTAGTCCATCTGTAGCGATGTTTATCCACAATATTTGTATAGGGAATAACGGCAGGGGGAGATTGAATATCGACGCAAACAGCATTGTCAAAATCTCTCCTGCATTGCACGAAAGCAGGTAGTGGATGGACTTCTTTATGTTGTCATAAATGCCTCTTCCCTCTTCAACGGCAGCAACGATAGATGCAAAGTTGTCGTCCGTTATGACCATATCAGATGCCTCTTTTGTGACGTCAGTTCCGGTAATACCCATAGATACACCGATACTTGCTTCTTTAACAGCAGGGGCGTCGTTCACGCCATCGCCGGTCATGGCAACAGCAGCTCCTTGCTTTTTCCATGCCTTAACAATCCTGAGTTTGTGTTCGGCAGAAACTCGGGCATATACGGCTATATTTGATACTTCTTTTTCTAATGCATCGTCAGAAAGCGCGTCCAACTCTATCCCATCGATGGCTTTTGAATTTTTACCAAGAAATCCAAGTTCTTCACCAATTGCACGGGCTGTATTTTTATGATCGCCGGTAATCATAACGGTCGTTATACCCGCATCGTGACAAGTAGCAACGGCATCCTTTACCTCTGGTCTGGGTGGATCCATCATAGCCAATAATCCGGCAAAAATCATGTCTCTTTCTATAATATTCGGTGTTGGGTTGATCATTTCATGGTCGAGTGGTTTGAATGCTATGCCGAGAACGCGCAGTGCAGCGCCAGCCATATTGTTGTTTTCATTTAAAATGGCCTGTATATCGGTTTCTGTTAAATCTATTATCTCTCCTTCAATGTAAATTTTAGTGCAATCTTTCAGAATGACGTCTGCTGCACCCTTTTCGCAAACAAGCAAAGAGTCTGGTGTGCTTCTGATAGTAGACATCTTCTTTCGATCGGAATCAAAAGGTATTTCTGAAAGAAGCGGTAATCTTTTTTCGAGTTCCTCCTTCCAGATATTTGTTTTTGCAGCGGCGCTGAGAATCGCCCCCTCTGTAGGATCACCGATAACCTTCCATATCGTATTATCTTTTTTGAGGTATGCATTATTACACAATGCCCCTATGCCTAAAACGAATTTTACTATCCGATGGTCGGTTTCTGTAAGAGGCATACCATTGATCGTGAAATTTCCCTCCGGTGCGTAACCTGTTCCTGAAACATCAAAGGTTTTACCATTAGCAAATATCTTTCTAACGGTCATTTCGTTTTGAGTGAGAGTACCTGTTTTATCTGAGCAGATAACTGTGGCACATCCGAGGGTCTCTACCGATGGTAATTTTCGAATCAGTACGTGTCGTTTTACCATGCGCTGCACCCCTAAGGCCAGGGCGATAGTTACGATGGCTGGTAGTCCTTCTGGGATGGCTGCAACGGCAAGGCTTACCGAGGTGAGGAACGCCTCTAAAATGGGGTCTTTTCTCCACAACTCTAAAAGGAAAACGATTGTTACAATCCCTAAACACAAATAGACTAATTTTTTCCCGAATACCTCGAGTTTCCGCTGAAGGGGGGTTTCCTCTTTTCCTGCTTCCTGGATAAGACCTGCAATTTTGCCCAATTCGGTGTGCATTCCCGTTGCTACAATAACACACGTTCCTTTCCCACTTGTAACTGCGGTGCCCATAAACATCGTATTTTTTCTGTCCCCAATAGGTAGAGAGGGATTTTGAAGTGGTTCTGTGGATTTGCCGACAGGTGTTGATTCGCCCGTAAGGGAGGCTTCCTGAGTTCTCAAACTAAAAGAAGAGCAGAGTCTGCCATCGGCGGGGACATAATCCCCAGCCTCCAATAAAACAATATCACCAGGGACAATTTCTCTGGAAGGAATCGAGTGCATTTCACCATCCCTGAGTACTTTGGAAAATGGCGCAGCCATTTTTTGAAGGGCCGCAAGTGATTTCTCTGCGCGGTATTCCTGGACAAATCCAATAATAGCATTGATGATAACGATGGCAATAATTGCCATCGTATCGACCAATTCTCCCATAAATCCGGAAACTATAGCGGCTGCAATCAATACCCATACGATAAAATCATTGAATTGCCCCAAAAAGAGTATTATGGGTGATACCCCTTCTTTTTCTTCTAATTGATTGTATCCGTATTTCTTGAGCCTGTTTTCAACCTCAGTACGGCTAAGCCCGGTATCTATATTGGTGCCGAGATTCTTTACAACCTCATCAATCTGTATTGTGTGCCATGGTGTATCAGTTATTTTGTCTGTCATCGTAGTATTCTATAAAAATAACTATTGTTGTGAGTTTTTAAAAATGAAACAAAACTGATTTACGAAATACGATTTGTAATTATAATCTTAAATTGTAAATTTAAAATCAAAAATTCTTTACTTCTTTTCTTTGTGGTTACGCCATGTTATCAGTCAGAGACGTTGCAACATAAATCTTGTCTATGGCTTATACACGGGTGGTGTTCAAGCGATTCATATAAACGAGCGCATTGCTGGTTGTCTCTGTACAAATTATTTAAACACAACCCAAGCGGCGTTTCTACTACGTTATACTTACTGGAAGGCAATAAAGCACACGACTCTATGTATCCTTCCGGGTTAATATGAATAAATCCCTTTCCTGCCTCCCTGCAATTGTCCATAAGCTCCTCGTCCCCGGGGAAATGAATTAAATAAGTATTTGATCTTTCCCTCAGTTTTAAAAACCATTGTCGAAATGAGTCTCTTTGTGCAGATGATAGAGACAACTCCGGATCAGGTTTTCTTCCTGTTGGTATGTATTCTATAAAACATCCTAAGCGAGCACCATAAGGTAACTTTTCCTCAACAACCTCTTCTCTTTGAAGTTGTTCCACATTATCCGATGTTACCGTAATAGAAAATCCATCGAGTAGCTTG
>JAUSDH010000278.1 GCA_030650655.1 Candidatus Brocadiaceae bacterium | reverse complement strand
CTAAGCGTTCTTCAAGATCAAATATTCTCTTATCCTTCGACATTCATTATTCCTTGTTCGATATTCGTTATTGGACTCCATGTAAAAAATATCAAAAACAACTTAGCGCTTATGGGGTGAAGCCCCCGTATATGAGGAATACCAAATACATATCACCCCTTCGGGGCTGAATTTGTGTTGTTCTTTTACTCAGGGGGCTTCACCCCCTGCTATATGCTGACAACCCTTCGGGCTTGGAACTTGTCCTCGACTCAGATCGGGGAAAGGTATAATTTAAACTTGCAAGATTGATCCCTCCCGAAGGGCGTTAAGTTCTCAGAAGATATGAAATATTATCACTTCTTTGGCAAGGGGACGTACCCAATTTTTGCCACAATATTTTGTCCCTCAGGTCCAAGTGTCCAGTCTATATATTTCTTGATAGCTGGAGTCATTTTACCTGCAACATAAACATACAAATAACGGGCAATGGGATATTCACCATTCCAGATTTGTTCATAATTTACCGACCTGTCTTCCTTAATGGGCGATACGGCGGGTGTATTAGCCAGCTTCTTGATCTTCACTATTTTTAATTCAGGTATCTTTTCAAAATAGGCCACGCCGCCAAAACCAATACCCCATTTATCCCTTGACACAGCCTCAGCCACGGCGCTGGTACCCGACATGGTCTGGCAATCGGGGGCATAATCCCTGTCTAAAAGCACGTGCTCCTTGAAAAACACATAGGTCCCACTATTCGATTCCCTGGAATAACGCATAATCTTCTGGTCAGGGCCTCCGACGTCTTTCCAATTTTTATAATGACCCGTGTAAATACCCAGGATCTGCTTCATGGTTAATTCGTTAACAGGATTTTCACTACTAACAACAACGGCCAAGCCATCCAGTGCGATTTTAACTTCAGTTATCTCCACCCCTGCTTCCCTTGCCTTTTTCGCCTCTGCATCCTTTATGGGCCTGCTGCTGTTAGCCAGGTTTGTGGTTTTGTTCAAGAGTGCGGCAATGCCGGTACCAGAGCCCCCTCCTGTTACCTGTATGGTAACGTCTTTGTTCTTTTTCATGTATTCTTCTGCAAGCCTCTGTCCCAGGATGACCATCGTATCCGAACCCTTGACGGTAATACTTTCTGCCGCTTCTGCTTGATGGTAAGACAACACGCCATAGAGACATGAGAATACCATCAGCGACTTTATAAACCTTTTCATATAACCTCCTCCAAAAAAATTATTGTAAGAATTAATATAACTCTGATTTTCAAAAAGAATTCATGTCACATTAAAATATAATCTGATACTGTGCCCTTACAAAATTTTCTTCCCTATCCTGTTCTTCCCCTTCTTCGGTCACATAGTGGCCAAAATCAGCCTGTATCTTGGAGCGATGAGTTCCGGGACGGAAGTAATAGTTTACACCAGCCGTATACTCCTTTCCAATATCATTTTTAACATCGTTATCGGGATCAAGCATGGAGTAACGGGCTGCGATTTCCAATTTTTTCGGTATCACGAAATAGCCTGCCTGCGTAAAGAAGCCATCGGAGTTCACAGAATCGCCGTCTGATTCAGGATCTTCTGTCATCACAAAATACTCATTATGCCATGAGAAACCCCTGTATTTCATACTTAATTCTGCAACTCCGGCTATCGTGTCTGCATCCTCAAGTTTTTCATCCTTCCTCTTTGCGTTAAAAACCACGGAGCCTGCAATCGACATCTTAAATTTTTCTGAATACTTCACATCTGTTTCATCAACTGTGTCGTACTTCCCAAACGGGTTATACCTCAGATTAAGCACATACATAAGTTCATTATCGAGGTTATCGTCCGCTTTTCCTTTACTCAATGCCTTCACCTGATCTTCCCTCTCCGCAGGGTCCTCACCGGCTCCCTGAAACACGGCAGCATGGTATTCCAAGTGTCCATCAAATGGTTTTCCATAGATATCTACTCCATAGTCACGATCCTGATCAAACGCCTCACTGGCAATGGCTCTGTCCTGGAGGAGGAGCTTTGCAGATGTTGTCATCCTCTGTTGATTAAACGGAACCTTAAAATATCCCATCTTGGCATTTAATTCCTCAAGGGGTGTCCAATACACATAAAAATCCCTTATGCCAACGTCAAAGCTATCACCGTCCAACTCTATGTAGTAATGTAGCAATTTACCATAGACATTGCCTCCCAAAGAAAGCCTTGCACGGCGGACATCAATATTATTTGTGTCTCTGTATCCATAATCTGCATCATTATCCTTGAATGTATATCTGAATTGCATCCTGCCGCCAATACCCAATGAGTATTTGTCATCAGACGACCTGAATACGATTGAATATTTCTCCTCGTCAGGAGAATACATAGCAGTAACCCCGGGCAAACCAAGCCCCAGTTTCTTTCTGGCTTCTTCAGTAGAGAGATAATCTTCCACCGCGTGTTCCAGTTCTTCCTTATTATAAACTTTTTCGACCTGTGCAGGTTCAGCAGCAACCACGTCCAGACGTTCTTTAATGGCTTGTATCTGTTCTTGTTGCCTTGCGGCAGACTCCTCCATCACCCCCAACTGCCACTTTAAATCTTCCAAATTGCTATCAGACGTTCCTTTTGACGGTACAACCTCTTGAGCAAACGCATTCTGAAATGAACCGTTTGTATTTGCAACGCTGAGTATCGTCACTAAAAATAAAACATATTTATACCATTTACTATACATCTCAAATCCCTCCTTTTCTAAAAATTCCTCACAATTTAAGAATTGCGGGAGAGTGGGAGGAAAACCTCTCTCCCGCATGGGGTCTGTCCGCAAAATACTGTACAAAGGGTGAAACCACATAATTACATGAAAAATTGTAACCTTTGAATATTAGGGAAGTATTAAGAATTTGTTAATTTTGTGTTAAGACGGTGACACCTTTTGCCACGCGTGTATTTGCTATTATTAGGTAGGTTTGGGTGTATGTTCCACCGTCCTTTTAGCACATATCCAGCAGTTTCTCAAGCCTTAAAAGAGCACATCGGCCAATCCCTGGCGTCCTGCTCGGCGCAATAGTGGGTTTGGGCAGTGCCCTTAAGCGGTCAGCGCCGCGTTTTTGCGATGCGCTCGACTTGTTCGAGGTAGCGGGCGATGTCATCGAGCGGTTTGACTTCCTGCGCGCGGCGCAGCAGCGGGACGGCTTCGGTGTACCGGCCCATGCCTACCAACGCCTGCGCGTGACGGATTTTGGCTCTGACTTCGAAGGCGTCGAGGCTCTCGGCGCGTTCGTAATAGAAGATGGCCCGGTCGGGTTCATTCTGCCTGGAATAGAGCTGGCCGAGCAGCATCAACGCTTCGCCGTCGAGCGGGTCGAGCTTCACGATCTCTTCCAACACGCTGACCGTCTCGGCGCTGCTGGCACCCTCAGCCATGCTCAGGCGCGCTTCGAGCTTGAGCAGTTTCCGGCGATCGGCCTCCTCCATCTGCTTCTCCCAAACCTCGCGGATGTGCGTCGCGACCTGCCGGGCTTGAGTGAGCGCGCCGCGCGCTGCCAACAGCTCGGCTGACTGCAGCGGTCGGGCGTGCGATTGTTTTGCATCCACGTCAATTGCTCGCCGGTAGGCGCTCGCGGCGAGGTCCGTCAAGTTTTCGCTGACATAAATGTCACCGAGTGTGTGGAGACTGTCCACGGTCGATTTGCCGAGGCAGTCCACGGCTTCAAGGTTTACGGCAGCCTTGAGCGGTTGTTTCATGCCGAGGTATGCCTGGGCTTGCAACAGCCAGAAATCGGTCTTGTCCGGGTAGCGCCCGATGAGCACCTCCAGCAGGGTGACAACGTCCTCGAACTTCTGTTGTTTGAAAACGCAGCGGGTGATGCCAAGCCGCCACTCGGTGTTTTCAGGCTGAAGCAGCATGGCGTTGCGGTACGCAGCCTCAGCGGCCTGATAATCCTGTTTGGCGGCGTAGGCGAATCCGAGCAGTCCGTACGAATAGGCGTCACCGCCGCCGAGTTCGATCATCCGGGTAAACGCGCTGATTGCGTCGTCGTTCTTACCGTCGCGGACGTAGATCAGCCCGATGTTGCGCCAGGCACGGCGGAAACTGGGGAATTTCGCCACGGCCTTTTGATAGTTGCTGAGCGCCTCAATCATCTTGTCCTGTTGGAACTGAATACCGCCCAGAGTGAAATCCAGGATTGCGGAACAATCCGGCTTCATCCGACTCTTGAGCGTTCCCTCGGCCTTGGGCAGGTCCTCCCCCATCAGGGGCCGGACCTTTTCGAGGATCGCGACTTCCTCGGGCGTGATGCGCGGTTCGACCTCGGCGTTAATGCCGTAATAAGCAACGAACTGTTTCCGGAAGACCGGATCGTTCCATATCTCCAGTTCCGATTGACTCAACTGAGACGCCCATGTCTGCGTAAAGGCACAGACAGTTATTCCAAAGGTCAGAAGAAAAAGAGCGATGGAGAGAAATCTGTAATCTGGAATCTGCAATTTTAATTCTTTCATGGTTTTTATCCTTTTGGTAAGCTGATGGGCACACGCATACGGGACCGCACGGCCAGACCGTTCCGTTTCCTTGGTTCAAATTTCCCCTTTACAGGTTGGCCGGGATGAGCGGCTTTTGCGACCGCTGTCGCCGTGCTTGCCGGTGGATGCATCAGCAACTCCAATTGCATGGCCGCTGATTCGATTTCAAGACGGGCTTTTTCCATCCGGGTGTTGAGGATATTGAACGGGATCAGCGCCGTGATCGCGATGCCCAATCCAAACGCCGTGGCAATGAGCGCCTCGGCGATGCCGCCCGTGATCGCGCCAGGTGCGCTGAGTTCACCGCCAATGAGCGAAAATGACCCCATCATGCCGGTGACCGTGCCGAGCAACCCGAGCAACGGTGCGAGCGTGATCACCATGTCCAGAATCGGAATGCCGCGCCGGAAGCGTTTCAGTTCCTGCTCCTGCGCGTACAGCAGCGCGCTAGCGAGCGATTTCTCCCTGTGCGTCAGCGCGTAGCCCAACGTGCGCACGACATAGAACCCAGACTCCTTACTGATTTGAATCGCGTGCTTCGTGTCACCCTGACCGACCGCCGCGAAGAATGTCTTCATCACTTTTGGATCGCGCTTGCGCTGCTCGCCAATCAGGAAGATGATACGCTCGATGACCGTACCCAGCGCCAGGATCGAAGCGAATAACAACGGCCACATGATCGGCCCGCCCTTCTTAAAGATGTGGATCAGGCTGGTCTCCTGCAAGAGCGCCTTAAACTTGACGCTGAGTTTTTCGGGCATCGTAACGTCCTCGGGTGGGAAGCTGGATTCTATTTCCGAGTTGATGCCATCGCCGGCAATGATCTTTTTCCGGGATATCGAATCATTTCCCATGGCGGCAACGTCGCTCTGACTGTCGGCGCGATAAATGCCGGCGAAGGCAAAAACCAGGAGACAGGAAAGAAAGGTTACCGTCACCGACAGTCGCAACCCCGCCCAGAACCGACGGGACGGCGGCATTCCTGCGGCGGAGAAATTCCTAACATACTTCAAATATTTTCTAATCATAATAGTTACCTCGGTTGAAAACGGATTGGCACGCGCATTTTGCATGATACGCGCTGGCCGGCCTTGATGGCCGGCTCGAACTTCCATTGTTTCACGGCATCGACCGCCGGTTTCTCGAATGCGGGGTCCGTGGATTTCTCGACACTCGGATTGGTGACCTTGCCGGTCGGGTCCACAACAAAGACGACGCTAACGACGACTTCGAGAGCACGCTTCCCGGCGGGATAGACCGGCGCCGCCTGAAAAATCGCACGCGGCTTCTGGTCGATATCGGCCAGACTGAACGCCTTTTCAAGACTTTCATCCAGCACACCGGCTTTGCCCATGCCGCCGATGCGGCCACCGGACGAAAAGTTGAGCGCCTCGGCGAAATCACCGCCGCCGGCTTGTCCGCTAAGCGCCGCCTCAATCGCGCTGAGGCTGGCGGCTTCCAGCTCAGGGGCGCTGGCAGCGGCAGACAATTCGAGGTTGCGGATGATCTCAGCGGCGTCCGGAGCTTGTTCGGTTTCGGTGTCCATCTCCTCGGCCTTCTCGGTCTCTGGCTCCATCTCTTTAGGTTTTTCCTTTTCGGCAGCAATATCTTCCTCGCTCAACAACTCTACCTGTTGCAGTGTGCCGTGTTCCTTCTTGTGGCTGATGAACAGCAATCCGCCGAACACGATGAAGCCGACGTGCAACACGATGGCGCAAGCGATACCGAAGAACAGATTGATTTTCATTTCTTGTCCGTGTTGATGCCGACCTTACTGATGCCGATCTTGCGGACCTCATCGAGGACGGCGACCACGTGTTTAAAATCGGCGCCGCCGTCACTGTTAATAATGACCTTCGGGTCTTTGGCTGTAGACTTGAGCGTCTGGAGTTTCATCGGCAACTGCGCGATGGTGATTTTCTCTTTGTTGTAAAACAAGTCACCTTTGGCGGTGACGCTGAGCGTGACGGCTTTTTCCATCACTTGCTGGTCGCCGAGCGATGCGGCGCTGGAGGCGGTCGGCAATGCCACCTGCACACCCTGGTTTTTCGTCATTGAGAGCGACACCATGATGAACGTCGCCAGCAGAAAGAAGATAATATCGATAAGCGGGATGATTTCGATCCGCGCTCGTTTTTTGCCGTAGCCGCCAGATGAACTGTGCATGGTTACTCCTATGTTAAAAATCAACCGATTCTATTCGGCTATTATCTAATAAGCGCCACTGGGCGCCAGTTTATACCTATTGCCATATCCATATATAGTAAACGTAATAAATATGGTTACATGCAAATGTCATTGCGAGGGCGATAGCCCGAAGCAATCTCAAATGTTTAGATTGCTTCGCTGTCGCTCGCAATGACAACTTTCTTATTGCGTTCACTATAACGATACTGCTTGTGATAATTTACTCCTGCATATTCCCTAGAGCAGCGTAGCCGCAACCAAAGTAGTGCAGATATGGTAAGTGGCGAGTGGCAAGCGACGGGTGACGTTTTTTTCTCGCCACTATTTCTAAAAACGTAACAGTTCACCCACCCCTAAATCCCCTCCCAAGAGGGGAATACAAAAAGTCCCCTCTTGGGAGGGGCCAGGGGTGGGTTCCTCTACTGAGTTCAAAGTGAGGGGCTGAACTGTTACCTAAAAACTTACAAAAAAAAGTTTTGCAGAGTAATACTATAGTTCCCTCATCGTTGGCTATTTCATTTTACCAACTGACCGTACGCTATGGGTATCATGATAATTCCTCCATCAGGAGTTGTCCATGATGAGTAGTTTGGACAGCCGCACCAACCTGGCTCTCTTGTGGATGCATCATCAGCTCCAACTGCGTGGCCGCTAATTCGAACTCAAGGCGGGCCTCTTCCATCTTGGTGTTGAGGAAGTTGAATGGAATCAGCGATGTGATAGCGATTCCCAACCCGAACGCCGTGGCAATGAGCGCCTCGGCGATGCCGCCCGTGATCGCGCCGGGTGCGCTGAGTTCGCCGCCGATGAGCGAAAATGACCCCATCATGCCGGTGACCGTGCCGAGCAACCCGAGCAGCGGCGCGAGCGTGATCACCGTGTCCAGAATCGGAATGCCGCGCCGGAAGCCTTTCAGTTCCTGCTCCTGCGCGTACAGCAGCGCACTCTCGAGCGATTTCTCTTTGTGCGTCAGAGCGTAGCCCAACGTGCGTACGACGTGGTATTTCGACACATTGCTAATACGGATCGCGAGCCCTGTATCACCTTGCCCGACCGCCGCGAAGAATGTCTCCATCTCTTGCGGATTTCGTTTGCGCTGCTCATTAATCAGGAAGAAAACGCGCTCCAAGACCGTGCCCAGCGCCAAGATCGCGGCGAGAAACAATGGCCACATAATGGGCCCGCCCTTCTTAAAGATGTGGATCAGGCTGGTCTTCTGCACGAGCGCCTTGAGTGCACCGCCGCGCGACGGATCGAGAGGCATCAGTCCTTCACCAGTTTCCACCAAGGCCGCAATGCCCGATTGCAGCTTGCCTTCCAGCGGACGAATCAACGGTTTGGTCGAACCAGACTGTGGGATAGCGAGGCCGGCCGCGCCGCCGGTCTTAGCGCAGAACAAGGCCACCGGACCGATAATGGCGAACTGACCGTCCGCAACCGTGCCCTGAAAATCCACGCCAACACCGGGGAAACGCATCCCTCCGATGGCGTCGAACAACCGCTTCAGCGAGACATTGACGAAGGCGATCTGCCGGGTGAACTTCTCCGGCATGGACAACGTGGTGTTTTCCGTCGCCTGCTTGGCGGTCAAGATGGCTTCGCCGCAATACTGGAGTTCGCTGACGTTGATCTTCGATTCGAACGTGCGCGCATACTCGTCGAGCAAATTGCCGATGTAGGCCAGTTCATCCTGCCGGGCTTTCATCTCGGCCTTGATGGTGATGATCTCGAGGTTGCCGGCATCCACCAGGCGCGTAACCTTTTCATGATCGCGCCGGAGCTGAGCGAGTTTCTCCTCCAGGGTCGTGAGTTCTTGCGCAAGCGGCAGTTTTTCAGTCGCGATCTGCTCGCGCAATTGATTGAGTTCCTGAATGCTCTTGGCCAGTTCCTGCCCAGCCGAGAGGGACAGTTGCTTCATCGTCTCGTTGGCGGCCGGCTGTTCGGCAAAGCCGCTGACGGCCAGAAAGAAAACGCAAAATATGGCGCTGAGTGTTTTCATGAGTGTTTTCATTTGAGTATCACCGGTAGCGGCACGAAGGCCGGGCTTTGTTTACCCTCAAGGATTTCAAGAGCCATCAGGACGTCACGGGCGATGGCTTTGGATGGTTCCCACTTCCAACCGTCGGCGGTGGGGCAACCGATGCCGGCTTCGCCCCGGGCGCTGACGTAGTAGGCTTGCGCAAGACCGACATAAATGGCTTTGACCTCGGAGGGTCTGCCGTCAGCGAGGTTGTGGACTTCATAGCTGACAGTCACCTCGTTGTTGGTCTTATTAAGTTCGTTAAGGATGCCGAGAACGTTTTGGAACCGCTCGGCGGCGGCGACGCGGGTCTTGGACGGATTTTCCGGTACCCGTTGATACAGGGGTTGAAGTTTCGTCTGGATCGGCTCCGGGAGTTGTTTGAACATCTGGCGGATTTCGCTTTCCATACCGGCGACGGCCCCGTTCAACTGCGCGCCAGCGGCCGTGAGCTGGTCGTTTTCAGCGAGCAATTCGCTGCGTTTCTTGTTAGCCTCGGCACCGCTGGATTCGGCCTGCTTGTTTTTTTCCTCGAGGGTGGCGATCTCCTTTTTGACCAGTTCCAGCCGGCCGAGCAGTATCTCTTTGCCCTGCTGCCAGTCTTTGCGTTCCTTG
>JAUSDH010000271.1 GCA_030650655.1 Candidatus Brocadiaceae bacterium | reverse complement strand
AGATAAACACAAAAGGGTGTAATGAAGTAATTTATAATTTAATGTTCAGGAATTTCAATCTTTTGTGATTCCCCTCTAAAAAGAGGGGATAAAGGGGTGTGTAAGTTTGCCGCAACACCCCCCAGCCCTTTTTTTAGAGGGGAGCTTAAAAGGTGCTACCAAAGGCAGCCTAATTAAAGTTGATCAATTAAAAGCGAAAAGAATCATACCCTAGTGGCTAAAATCATACAGTTATTAAATTATTAGAAACTAACAGTTTTAACACTTATATTTTACCTTGAACAAATATTTTAGCGTTATGCGTAATGTACTGATCTCATAAACATTATTAGAAAAGGAGGGCAACTCAAGATGGCGATAAAAAGGTTTTTGAAGTTGTACGTCGTTATAGGCATTGGTATTTTGTGCTTCCCTTTGCTGGGGTTGATAAATACCACCAGTGGGGCTGAAGTGATAGGGAATGAATTAGGAAATCGATCGGTGGATCAACCATTGGTCGCAGTGAATGATGTCCAGCACGATTGGAACTCATGGTCGTCGGTAGAGAACGCATCTGATGTAAACCCTGGAAGCCATGATATTCTCCTTGTCAGTAACACAGCCGAATCGCACGCAAAAGCCAGTGCTGAGTCTGCTTCTCACAAAGTTGAAGTTACAGGTGCAGTCGCTACGGCTCTTGAGGATTTTATGGAATTAGCGAAATACGGCAAGGCCATACATGTTATGGCTATGCTGATGGTCGGTTTCGGATTTTTAATGGTCTTTGTCAGAAAATATGGTTATGGTGCTGTTACCGCAACCTATATTGCTGTAAGTATCGTTATTCCTTATTACATGTTTCTTAAGAGAATGGGTATTTTTGGGGAACCGGCCGAATTAAAGATGGATCGGTTGATACTTGCTGAATTTTGTGCGGCGAGTATATTAATAGCCACAGGTGCATTCCTGGGCAGGCTGAAGATGTCCCAATATATTATCATGGCATTGATATTCGTTCCATCCTATATGATGAACGAATGGATTATGCTAGACAATGGTATGGGGATTATCCCAAAGGGGCTACTCATTGATACCGGCGGCTCGATTGTTATCCACCAATTTGGCGCTTACTTTGGATTAGGCGTGATTGTGCGGATGACCACAAGCGAAGACTTTAACAAAAAAATCGAATCCGACAAGATCAGCAATCAATTCTCGATGCTGGGAAGTATGATGCTGTGGATATTCTGGCCATCATTCTGTGCGGCACCGGCTGAGATATCAAGGATGCCTATAGCTGCTGTAAACACAATTCTTTCACTGTGTGGAGCAACGTTGGCTACCTACATTGCAAGCACGATGATCAGGAAAAAGATCGCTATTGAAGATATGGCCAATGCAACCCTTGCAGGTGGCGTAGTAATTGGTTCTTCCTGTGCCCATACAACGCCGCAGGCTTCTTTGATATTGGGTGCCATCGCAGGTGTTTTGAGTGTGATTGGTTTCGCTATCATTCAACCGCGTGTTCAGAAGGCTTTAAAAGGTATTGATACCTGTGGTGTTCACAATCTCCATGGTATGCCTGGTATTTTGGGTGGTTTAGCAGCTATTTTCATTGCCGAGAACGTTGTGCCAGGAGTACAAATCAAAGCTGTATTTATAACCTTTATTGTTGCATGGATAACAGGGCTTGCTGCGGGAACAGTGGTATCCTTATTTGGTTATAGAAAAGATTCTTACAATGATGCTGTAGAATTTATCGTAGAAGAGGAACATCACTAAGAAGCCTTTTTCTGGACTGATTGTTTTCAAAAAGCCTCCTGCATTTGAAAAGAGTGCAGGAGGCTTTTTATTTAACGTATAAACTTTTACTTGCTGAATGGAACACAAAATATGCTTGCAAGGATAGGTAAATGTTGAGTTTCGTATCATCTTTCTTTCTCATTGCTATCGCAGAGATGGGGGATAAAACACAATTAGTGGCGCTTTCGTTTGCCACAAAGTATAAGCCAACAAAGGTATTATTAGGGATTTTTATTGGAACGATTGTCGTCCATTTATTTTCTGTAATAATTGGTGAAAGAGTATGTGCGTTAATTCCCTTAAATTACTTAAAGATTTTGATCGGACTTTCCTTTGTTGGCTTTGGTATCTGGACACTAAAAGGAGACTCCTGTAATGAGAAAGAAAAAAAGGGAAACAAGTTAGGCCCGATATTGACTGTTGCTATTGCATTCTTTCTCGCGGAGCTTGGTGATAAAACCCAGTTAGCGACGATTTCACTTGCTGCCCAATATCATTCATTCCTGGGGGTGTGGTTGGGATCGACATTTGGCATGGTTGCTGCAGATGGAATTGCCATTGTCGTCGGCATTATTGCCGGGAAAAAACTTCCCGAAAAATTGATAAAATATGTTTCAACGGCAATATTCATTATATTTGGTGCCTTAATTATTATTGATGCTGTTCGGTAGGATTGGATGCGGGAGAATCACGTCGTCCTCCCTGCAATGATAGAAAAACATAGCTTTATAGAAAATTAATCTTCTAGAGGTATATTTACATATGGTTACCTTTTTTGTAATAGTTCACCGCAAAGGGCGCGAAGAACGCAGAGAAATGCGGATTCCTCCCCCTGTCCCCCTCACGGAGGGGGATAAAGGGGGAGGGGAAAATCCGCATAATTTCTCTTTCTATTCTTTAACAGCCTCTGCGATCTCGGCGTTCTCTGCGGTGAACTGAACTGCTACCATGATTTGAAAGAACTTAATAAATGAACGAGAAATCTCCAATGAATCATGCTCAACGAGTTGGCAAGGTGGCAAACCTGGTGATATTTCTGGGTATACTGGGTATCATCCTGAGTATTGTTGCGTTAACCATTAGCCAGGGTCTTGCTCAACGCGGCTACGGATTCGGATATATTATGATAGGTCTGTTCATGATGGGGCTTGGATATGGCATCCGCTACCGTTATAAATACTGCCTCTATGCAGCAATGGTGTTGTTTCTCGTTCTCTCGTGTAATTTCCTTTTCAAGCTTTTTGTACATCACACTTCATACCTGACTTTAAGATTTGTATTATGTGCATGGGTTTCTTTCCGTCTCATCCAGTCGATTTCCTCCATGCAGGTGCTCATCATTGCAACAAATACCTTTCCTGACAGGGATAACCGCTTTATGAGGTTTTTATTGAGAAAGAAACATTCATGACAATCCTGGATGAGATTCATAAGCACAAATTAAGTGAGGTTGCCGAAAACAAAAGACGGGTTTCACTTGAAGTGCTGAAGGAACAATGTAAGAAAAGACAAAGGACACGGTCGTTTGGCGCAGCATTAAAGTCCAGTACTAATATTCGGATAATAGCAGAAATAAAAAAGGCATCTCCGTCTCTGGGTATTATCAGAGAGGATTTTAATCCTGTAGAAATTGCCCATATTTATGAGTCTGGCGGTGCTGCAGCCGCCTCAGTCCTCACAGACGAAAAATTCTTCCAGGGCAGTCTGTCTTATTTAACCGATGTGAAAAAATCGGTAAATTTACCCATCCTGCGAAAGGATTTTATTGTCGATTCATATCAAATCTACGAGGCACGGTCTGCCGGGGCAGATGCTATACTCCTCATTGCCGCACTCCTTTCCAAAGAGGAAATACAGCGTTATTTAGACTTAGCAGAGGAACTGTGTATGGATTGTTTGGTAGAAGTCCATTCGGAAGCAGAATTGAAGCAGGTCTTGCAGACAAACGCCGATATTATCGGTATCAACAATCGAGACCTTGCAACATTCAAAATCGACCTTGAAACCACGCTTAGGCTGAGACCATTAATCCCAGCCGGAAAGATTGTGGTAAGCGAGAGCGGCATCAAATCGCGAGCGGATGTAGAAAAACTCATGAAAGAAGGGGTCGACGCAATCCTGGTGGGTGAAAGCTTAATGAAAAGCCATGATATGTCGTCCAAGCTTCGCGAACTCTTGGGTTTAGTTAACCACAAAGACACAAAGAACACAAAGAAAGAGCGAAAGGGATAAAAAGGAAATACGGAGGATTGTTAATAATGTAAACGGCGTGAGACATGCGCCAACAAACCTCATCCATCTAAGGCAAAACTTTGCGATCTTCGCGTCTTTGCGGTGAATGTGAATATTACATTAATTGCGCATCCAGCGCAGCCTTTAAGTCCTTCTTGGATTTTACCCCCACCATCTTATTTACGGCCTGTCCATTTTTAAATACGATAATCGTGGGTATTGCCGTAATACCAAACTTTGCGGGGGTGCTATTATTTTCTTCTGTGTCAAGTTTTCCAATCTTGACCTTCCCTTTGTACTCTTTTGCTAGTTCTTCTATCACGGGTGCAAGTTGTTTGCATGGACCGCACCACGCAGCCCAAAAATCAACTAACACGGGCATATTTGATTTTGTCACTTCTGCATCAAAATTTGCATCTGTCAGTACAACTACGTCTTCAGACATGAGTAATTCTCCTTATGTAATTTAATGTACATGTACAGGATTCAAACCATAGTTCCTCCCCCTTTATGGGGGAGGCTAGGTGGGGGTGAAAGAAAAAAAGCCGCTCACCCTCCCTTTGTCCCTCCCATCAAGGGAGGGATTATCTTTAATTCATGTAGCCGCCGAAGGCCTAATTTGCTAAACCTTCTGTGGTTCTCCTTTTTTGTCGCCCACAAAAAGTTGGCAGTGACATTCACCGTCGCGTTCAATCTCTTCTACGTGATAAACACACGGGCAGATGATCTTTTTATCTTTTTCTGCATCTCCCATAACTAATCGGCAGGGACAGTATGCGTGTCCGAATTTGATTTTACGCATCACCAGCCCCTTTACTACTCTATCGACAGTTTTCGTATCCGGATTTAACTTATAGGGGCTGTGGGCTGCGTAATCCGTAATCATCTTACGAATCTTTGCTTCTTCTTGCTCTTTTTGTTCTTTGTTATCATCCATAGTTATTTATCGATTATTTTGAAACTAATAGTAGGGGCTGAAAATTTTCAGCCCTTACGTGAGATATACATTTGTTTCGGATTTGGAAAGTAGGGTTTTGAATTTGTTTTGTTAGTGCATCGGTTCAGTATCTGTTGTCTCCCGTGGTACCCGTTTCAATTCCCACACTGCGCCTGTAGGGTCAGGACAATGAGTTAGCAAGGTATGCTCGCTTGTTTGCCAGGGCAGTTTGGCGCCGTATCGTAAAGCCTGGGCATCTCGGGAAAGAACGGCATAAGCGCTATCGCACAGTCCTTTGGGTGTAAATCCTGTCAAAGGGAAGGTATCTCCTTCTTTATAATAATTACAACTCCCTTTCTTGACAACCGTCGCGAATACCTTGAAACTCGAACTCTTGCACTTCACAAATTTACCTCCGCAATGTATTAAAATACTTTTTTAATTTAATGCTCCGGAATTTCAATCAGGTATATAGTTTCCCCTCTAGAAAGAGGGGATTAAGGGGTGTGTTAAAAGCATACTTACACACCCCCAGCCCCTCTTTTTAGAGGGGAGCTTTGAAAGTAGCTGCCAAAGGCAACCTGATTTTAAAAATCAATTGTAATGATTATATTTTATATACCTAATCTATTTCAAGGAAAAACCCATAATCCCAGTCGTCTCATATAACGTGAAGAATGATTTTATCATACATGTTACTTATTGCTGGAAAATATCTGTTTTTGAAATAGTTTGCATTTTAAGATTTGTTCTTATAACATATTAAACTTTAAATATTATTTTCCATCCTGGCAGACTTTCTACAATATTTTGATACATAAATAAGGAGATGACATGACAGTGCAAAAGGCTACCAATATTAAATGGCATCAGGGCAAGATTACAAAAGAGGACAGGACAAAACTCATGAAACAAAAGGGAGTAACTATATGGCTGACAGGCCTGTCGGGCTCAGGAAAGTCAACCATTGCCGTAGAGCTTGAGCACGCACTCCTTGAGAACAGGCATCAGGCATACATACTCGATGGTGACAACATACGTCACGGCTTGAATAAAAATCTGGGTTTCTCGCCCGAAGAACGGTCTGAAAATATTCGCCGCATCGGTGAGGTTGCAAAGTTGTTTACCGATGCAAACATAATAACCATAACTGCGTTCATATCGCCCTACAGACAGGACAGGGATAATGCCAGGAAACTGCAAAAAGAAGGGGAATTTATAGAGGTCTATGTGAAATGCCCTATTGATGTTTGTGAACAGCGTGATACAAAAGGGCTTTATAAAAAGGCGCGTGCAGGAGAAGTCAAGGAGTTTACCGGCATATCAGCGCCGTATGAAGAGCCTTCAAATCCGGAATTGACGATTGACACATCAAAGATGTCAATTGAGGAATCCACCAGGGCGATACTCAATTATCTTGAAGAAAAGGGATATGTGAAGTTTTCGTCATAGGTGTTAGTATATTGTTTCTTCTATGATTAAACAATGAGAGGACTTTTTTGAAGAATACGGACACGCAGTGGGGCAATTTTCCGGTTGAAGCCATTGGTGTCCACCCTTACAGCGGCACATTTTCAGCCTATTACGCATTAACTGGTTCGGGCATGACTTAAAATAAGAAAAAAGGGCATCACTGATTGAAGCGAAGGCTTCCTGACGTTCAGTCCCATTCTTTGCTTTTTTTAATGATTCTGCCCCATCGAGGATATGCTGCATCATATGTTGGCCTGATCCGTCCGGTTCAGTCTGAATGCCCTGACTGGCGGCATCGATTAAGTTTTGAGCCAAGCCGGAGATTTCGTTTGCCCCGCCTCTTACCATGTAACTATAGATATATTGGTAACCCAGCAAGACAGATTGAAAATGTATATAGGTCTTCTTTTCGATGGTAATTACCGTATCATGGTTATGCTCATGTCCTTCATGTGCGAATCCCGTAATAGAGAAACTAAAGAAAGAAAATAAAAGTAATAGGCTTGCATTTCTGAAATAATTAATTTTTAACACATTAAACTCCTTGACGATTTCATATAGTTAGTTTATTTGCGCTTTTCTATACAGACTGCGTTTTCTCAGGATATATTTACCGTAACATCCCCGATTCCCTTCCCTAATCCCTTGATTGTTGTTGCAGAAAAGAGCGGTTGGTTTTGATTTGAAAGGCTTTGTAGTTATGTCAATATCATCAGCAGAATGA
>JAUSDH010000257.1 GCA_030650655.1 Candidatus Brocadiaceae bacterium | reverse complement strand
CGCTAAACCACAAGCACGAAATCCGAAATTCAAAACAATTTCAAAATTACAAATTCAAATGTCCCAGTCCTCGATTCCAATTTCTGTCATTAAGGACTAAATTATACGCCTATTCCTTGCCAATAAATATTCCACAACTCTGCATGTATTCTTTTCGGCACAAAGTTGAAATTTTTGTAAGACCACACAGTGACGGTGGACTGGATGAGACCTAAAAAGGCAATGGCAGATATCCTGGGATTTATATCTTTTTTTATTAACCCTAACTTTATAGCACTCGTAAGTATCTTTTCTATCTTCCGTAAATACTTCTCAATGAGCTGTGAAATCTTCTTGCGTATAATAACATCGCTGAATTGCATAGCCCCCATGATGACAATAAACGATGTCCCCCGGCGTTCTCTTGCGTAGGTTAGGTGGGCTAATAGTACATTCTTCAAATTTCGAACAGGGTCTTCACTCACTATTGCCTTGTCCAGGGCGTCCATGAGGGTTTCCTCGATATTATCAATCAACAAACTCAATATATCCTGCTTACTTTTAAAATGACGATAAATAGCCGTTTTTGAAGTGCCAATTTTCGTTGCTATTTCGCTTATGGTGACATATTCAATACCTTTGGAAGAAATGATATTTCGGATAATATCTACAATCTGCTGCCTTCTGATCGTGGTGCGCCGTCTCATTTGCATAATATCACCTCTTGTAGAAATAGAATAATTTACTTGAACGAATTATACATCATAGATTATAATATTGCAACACTAAGTTAACGATAGTTAACATAGTGTATGAATCTGCAAAATTACAGAAGAGGTGAAATATATGAAAAGAAAATTCATGGTATTTATCTCCCTTTCAATTCTTATAGCAATAATATTTTTTACCAGTAATCTTCCCGTTAAGAATAAAGAGGTAAACATACAATCACAGTTGGCGGTTACCCATGGAGCACATAAATTTGAAGAACCTTGTTTACAAAGTTTTGAAGCTGCAGACCACGAAAGAACAGGGGAACATGCCCTTGGCCCTTTTCTTGAATCAATACTTTTGCAAAAATCTTCTCATACTATTTTTGGTTCTACTGTCACATTCACTGCCGAAAATATACATGAGATTAACAAGACTGGTTTACCCGACCATCCAATAGCAATCAAAACACCTGACATTATCATACTGCTGATGGTAGTATTAATGATATTTTTCTTCACGATAAAGGTATTTTAGTAATCCTGCTGCTTTTCTCAAGCAACAAAAATTATAATAAGGAGGTTCATCATGAAGTTGATAGAAGCTGTTATCAGACCGGAAAAGCTTGATATTGTCAAGGATGCCTTGACGGAGTTGGGCTATCCGGGAATGACTGTTACAGCAGTAAAAGGGCATGGTAATCAAAAAGGCATTAGCGAGATATGGCGTGGAACAAAATATCGGGTTGATCTGTTATCGAAGATAAAAATTGAAATTACCGTTAAAGATACAGAAGTGGAAAAGATTGTAAATACGATTATCAGCGAAGCCCAGACGGGAAGCATTGGCGATGGTAAGGTATTCATTTTAAATGTGGAAAACGTGTATCGTATTCGTACAAAAGAGTCCGAAGAAGCCGCAATCTAGACTAAGAAAATTATGACTTATACAAAAGAATCATTAAAAGAACTTATTTCGAGCAAACTCAAGGATTACAAGCTAATTATTGTATCCAACCGCGAACCTTACATTCACAATTATGTAGGCGAGGAGATTAAATATATTATCCCTGCAAGCGGTATGGTCACTGCCCTTGACCCTATTATTCGAGCAGAGGGAGGGACATGGATTGCTTACGGCAGCGGTGACGCCGACAAGGAAGTCGTAGATACCAAAGGTCATATTGCCGTTCCCCCTGATAATCCACAGTACACACTTCGAAGGGTCTGGCTTACCCACGAAGAAGAAGAAAGGTTTTATTACGGTTTTTCCAATGAAGCGTTGTGGCCGCTTTGCCATATTGTGTATGTAAAACCCAAGTTTAACGAAGCAGATTGGCAAGTTTATAAATCGGTTAATCAGAAATTTGCCGACGTTGTGTTAGAAGAAGTTGGAAATGATAAGGCGTTTATTTTCATTCAGGATTATCATTTTACCTTGCTTCCCAGGATGCTGAAGGAAAGCAGACCTGACCTGCTTGTAGCACAGTTCTGGCACATCCCCTGGCCAAACAGGGAGGCATTCCGTATATGCCCCTGGGGTCAGGAAATTCTGGAAGGTCTTTTGGGAAACGATCTCCTGGGATTCCACGTCCAGTACCATTGCAACAACTTCCTCGATACGGTAGATCGAAATTTAGAATCAAGGGTGGATTATAGTAAATTTTCTGCCACTAAGGGAGGTAAAACCACACACGTCCGTCCATTTCCTATCAGTATTGATTTTGAGGAATTAAATCTTTCATCCCAGGGAAAAGACGTCGAAAATGAAACGGCTCGTATTAAACGAGAACTTGGTTTGAAAGGTCAGATCATAGGTGTTGGATTAGACCGTGTGGATTACACGAAAGGCATTCCCGAACGGTTTATGGCTATCGGCAGATTTCTTGAAAAATATCCTGAATACAGAAACAAAATTACCTTTGTACAGGCAGGTAACTTAAGCCGTATCCACATTGATGACTACCGTGATTATAATGACAAGATATACGACCTCATGGTCGAGATAAATCATAAATTTCGTGACGGAAGGTGGACGCCCATACGTTTATTGAAATCACACTTTAACCGGGTAAGCGTTCAAGCCTTATATCGCCTGTCGGATTTCTGTATCGTCAGCTCGTTACATGATGGGATGAATCTGGTTGCCAAGGAGTTTATAGCCTCACGCTTTGATGAATCAGGTATATTGTTACTCAGCCGGTTCACAGGCGCTTCCGAAGAACTCGCGGGATGTATTCAGATCAATCCTTACGCCATAGATACCTTTGCGGAGGCCATAAAGACTGCCATCGAAATGCCCGATGATGAAAAGAAGAAAAGGATGCAGCGTCTCAGGGAACAGGTACGTGAACATAATGTATACAACTGGGGTCAAAGCATTGTAAACGAATTAATCAAACTACAACAATGAAATATCTATTCGACCATATTCAGAATGTTAACGAACTTTTCAAGACAAATACGAAAATAATTCTTTTGACTGACTATGACGGCACTTTAACGCCCATTCAGGAATCACCGGATCTTGCAATCCTTTCTGAAGAAGTACGTCAAATTTTAGTAAAATGTTCTCTTGATAGAACATTCTTTCTGGGAATAATAACGGGACGGTCACTTAAGCAAATAAAAAAACTGGTAAATATCCCGAAAATACTTTATGCAGCAAATCATGGAATAGAACTGGAAGGACCGGGTATTCGGTTTAGCAGTCCCGAGGCCAAAAAGGCGCGCTGTAATCTCTGGCACATTTATATGCGGCTCTTTCAAGCCTTACATCATATTGAAGGGGTATACCTGGAAGATAAAGGCTATACCGTTAGTTTGCATTATCGGTTGGTCAAAAAGGCAAAGGATGTGGAATTCATAGCGAAGACACTTACCAGTATTACCAAGCCTTATGTAGAAAGAAATGCGATATTTCTGAGTACTGGGAAGATGGTTTACGAGATACGCCCGCCGGTAACGTGGAATAAGGCCACTACGATTCAATGGCTATTGACCAATTATTTCCCTTTAAACTTTGGAGAAAACACTCTTCTTATTTATCTTGGTGATGACAAAGCAGACATAGAAGTATTTCATGCTTTGAAAAACAAAGAACTAACGATCTTTGTGGGAAACCCGTTGGATACGTCCACAGCGGAATACTATGTCCACTCCCCGGAGGAGGTAAGGGTATTTTTAGAACATCTTTACGAACAGAAACACGAGGTACAGAATGAATGCCCTCAATAAAGCAAAAGAGCCTTTTAAATTTTATACACAAGTTTCTATACCTGAACTTACCGGATTAAAGGCAGCCAACATTCAAGAGTTGCTGGACCTCATCAAAACGGTTCCAGGTTCGGTTATTTATCATCATACCCACCGTTTTCTCCAGCAGCATCAATACCTCTCACCAGAACCCCCGAATGACTTTGCTTATTGGATTACTGGCATTTTGGGCGAAGAGGAACTCGGGGAGGCGTTGTATAGCATCGATACCATTCAATATACAACGATTCGTGAACTTCGCGATGAAATCATACGTACTATTGAGAATTGTATTGTACAACACCCAAGATCACTTCATAAGTTTGCAACACCCGGAGAAGAATTCCATTTTGTAAAATCGGTTAGCTTTATCTTCCAGACACCATATACAGCCTCAGACCTCGAAGAATTTCAAGCTGTATTACAACGGGTGACTATTAATTCAATATACTTTCACATGTTTGAGTCCAGGCTTCGTATAGGGCGTGGCACCAATGATTTTTCCAACTGGCTTGAAGACAGCCTTTCAGAGAAGAAACTGGCTAATAAAATAGCCTCCCTTGATCCTTATACCCATACCATGGAAAATCTACGGATTACTCTTATAAAGTTGATTGAGAAAAGAATTGTTAAGTCTATGGAGAAACCTTCTGAGGCTGAGTTAGCATTTCCCAAACCATAAGAGTTAGAAATAAGGAAATTATGCCCAAAATTACAGATTATGAACCTATTGTTGGAATCAACACTGTTGAAGAATTGCGAATATTAGCAGGCAAACTTCAGGGAAAGGTGATTCAGAATATCAATTCCACTGCGGTGGGAGGTGGTGTGGCTGAAATCCTCAATCGCATGGTACCCTTATTGCAGGAATTGGGTGTGGATGCCCGATGGGATTTTATCAAAGGCGGCGAGAGTTTCTTCAACGCCACAAAGAAATTTCACAACGCACTTCATGGGAAATCCGAGGAAATTACGCCGCAGATGTTTGAAATCTTCATGGAGACAAGCCAGAGAAATATTGACGAAGTCAAGATTTATGGTGATATCATGTTTATTCATGACCCACAACCCATTGTCCTGGTTAAGAAAAAGGACTCCATGCCTAATAGCAAATGGATCTGGCGGTGTCATATCGACGTCTCAACGCCAAACAAACAGGTATGGGATTTTCTCACACCTTTTATTCATCAATATGATGGCGCTGTCTTTTCTGCCCCCGGTTTTTCGCAACCCTTGCCCATCCGGCAATTTCTTATATCACCATCCATTGACCCTTTGAGCGATAAAAATAAAGATTTACCCCAGGAAACAATAGATAAAGTATTGGAAAAATATCACATTCCAAAAGACAAACCCATTATCACGCAAATCTCGCGGTTTGACTATTTGAAAGACCCCGTTGGCGTTATCGAGGCGTATCGTCTGGTTAAGAAGCGCATTGACTGCCAGCTCATTATCGCTGGCGGTACCGCAACGGACGATCCGGAATCAACGAAGGTCTTTGCAGAGACAAAGGAAGCGGCTGGTAGTGACACTGACATTCATATCCTCCCAATCCCTTCCGGCAGCGATATAGAAATCAATGCGCTCCAGAGGGCATCCACGGTCATCGTGCAAAAATCATTGCGGGAAGGATTTGGACTTACCGTAACCGAGGCATTATGGAAGGCAAAACCTATTGTTGCATCCAGCACCGGTGGAATCCCATTGCAGGTCAAACACAAATACAGCGGTCTCCTCTGCCACAGTGTTTCCGGCGCTGCTTTCGCCATCAAACAGTTATTAAACAGCCCGGAATATGCCAAAAGGCTTGGAGAAAATGGCCGTGAGCACGTCAGACAAAACTTTCTCCTTACCCGTCATTTAAAGGACTACATGCTCCTGTTCCTTTGCATGTACCATCCTGAAGATGTTGTTTATTTGTAATTTTTAAAATTACTTTGTAGCTAACATGACGACAGATTTTCCGTTTTTTCTTTTGATTTTCAAGCAGGACTTAATGGTATGATAAGAAATAATATGAGAATAAAGGTGTTTTCATGATAAAGCTGGTAATAGTAAGGCACGGAGAAAGTATATGGAATTACGAAAATATATTTACAGGGTGGACGGATATTGATTTATCAGATAATGGAATTGCAGAGGCAAAACAAGCAGGGAAAATCTTAAAAAAAGAGGGTTATATTTTTGATATAGCCTTCACTTCCGTACTCAAAAGAGCAATTAAAACTTTGTGGTATATTTTAGACGAAATGGATTTAACGTGGATACCAGAATACAAATCATGGAGATTGAATGAAAGGCACTATGGCGCATTGCAGGGTTTAAACAAGGCGGAGGTGGCTAAAAAATACGGAGAGGAACAAGTGCTTATATGGAGGAGAAGTTATGATGTGCCACCTCCTTCTCTTACCATAACAGACGAGCGTTATCCAGGCGATGACATAAAATATCAAAATATTGATAAAAAAGAAATACCTTTAACCGAGAGTTTAAAAGATACCGTTTTTAGATTTTTACCTTACTGGAATGAGGTAATATCACCCGCTATCCATGAGAAAAAAAGGGTTATTATTGTTGCTCACGGGAATAGTTTAAGGGCTTTGGTTAAGTATCTTGATAATATACCAGACGATAAAATCACAGCGTTAAACATCCCGACGGGTATACCCCTCGTGTATGAACTTGATGAGGGATTAAAACCAATCTCGAAATATTATCTTGGAACTTAATGGGAGATGAAGGATGAATTGGTATCAGCTCCATATAAAAGAAATACTGCAAAAACTTGGAACATCAGAAGAAGGACTGACTGATAATGAAGCCACGGAACGTCTTAAGCAATAC
>JAUSDH010000244.1 GCA_030650655.1 Candidatus Brocadiaceae bacterium | reverse complement strand
CCGGCCCCTCTTTTTAGAGGGGAGCTTAAAAGTTGCTGCCGAAGGCAGCCTAATTTAAAGATATAAATACTATAACTGGTATGTTAGAAGCAACAAAAAATAGAGAGACCTCTGTAAATCGCCGGAGATTACTCTATCTCTTGGGTTGGGGGTTTATAGGTGCATTTTTAACAACGGTATTTGGTGCAACTATCAGGTTCTTTTTTCCCAGAACGATCTTTGAACCACCGACACGATATAAAATTGGGTATCCCTTCCAATACACGTCAGGGGTAAGCGAAAGATTTAAGAAACAGTTCAGGATATGGATTGTCAGGGAGGTTGACAGGTTGTACGTAATTGATGCGAAATGCACCCATCTGGGCTGTACTCCCAATTGGCTTGCAGCAGAAGGAAAATTCAAATGCCCCTGTCATGGCAGCGGGTTTACACCGGATGGACTTAATATTGAGGGACCTGCGCCAAGGCCACTGGAGAGATTCAAGGCTACCCTGGATGAAAACGGTCAAATAATTGTCGATGCAGGAATACGGTTCCGGGGAGAACGCGGTGAATGGGATAAGCCGGGCGCATTCTTAAAGGTGTAAAATGAAGATTTGGTGGCTACACAGATTACAAATACTCCCCCTCCCTTGATGGGAGGGGCTAGGGGAGGGTGATTAGTCTTTTCCCTTCACCCCCACCTGACCTCCCCCATCAAGGGGGAGGAACTATTTGTTTGAATTTCCTTAACATTAAATCAGGCAACTACAAAATGACTAATAAGTTTACAAAAAAATACCTGGCAAAATACAGAAACATGCTGAAAGAAAAAGGATTGTTTGGCATGTTCAGGGATTTCACCGTTAACTCGCAGGTTTGGAAGTCTATCTTCAGACATACCTTTGCCGACACGCCGAAGAACCGCATGCTAAAGATTGTTTCAAACGTCTTTATGCATTTGCATCCAGCCAAAGTAAAGAGACATGCACCCCAATTTAAATTTACCTGGTGTATGGGCGGCATTACTTTCTTTCTGTTCCTTGTACTCACGCTTACCGGCGTATTACTAATGTTTTATTATCGCCCTACCGTTCACGATGCCTATTGGGACATGAAAGATCTGGAATTTCAAGTACCCTTCGGGGCGATTTTACGAAACTTGCACAGATGGAGCGCCCATTTGATGGTCATAACGGTATGGTTTCACATGTTTCGCGTATTTGCAACGGGTTCCTATAAACCACCCAGAGAATTTAACTGGTGCGTGGGTGTCGTCCTGCTGGTGTTCACCCTCCTTCTCAGTTTTACCGGCTACCTGCTCACATGGGACCAATTGGGGTTTTGGGCCGTAACGGTCGGCACGAATATGGCCCGAGCAACACCGTTACTGGGACACGAAGGACCTTTTGGAGAACAACTCGGAATGACTGCGCACAATGATATACGATTTGCGCTTTTGGGTGGTTCTCTGGTAGGCGGAAATGCCTTATTAAGGGCATACGTATGGCATTGTATAGGATTGCCACTTATCATCAGCGTATTTATGATGGTGCACTTCTGGAGGATCCGCAAGGATGGAGGCATTTCTGGACCACTCTAACAAGTTTAGCCATGAATGAACATAAATCTGCACGAATGCAAATAAAGGGAAACGGGAGCATATTGGAGAAAAGTAATCAAGCATAACTTTTATCTTCCTTTGATAATTTTAGAAAGTCGTAATCTGCGTGTATCTGTGAAAATCTGCGTCCTCATTTAATGCCATAGGAATTTTCATTTTATTTAAGCGGTTTTTGAGGCGGTGTTGGTAGGACAAGCGTCTCGCTTGTCCTGTATGCGCTTGTTGCTTTTGATTCGGTCAACCGAGACGGTTGACCTACCAATTTCCTCTAACTTGAAATCTAATTATGGAAAATATTTGGGCAATCATAACCAAACCTGATAATATCCCCATCGTCTGTTTAATAATTTTGTTGTTCTTCTTTACATTCATTACCTTTAAGCAGGCACTTGAAAACGATAGACGGATAGAGCAGAAAAAGCATCAAAAAGGAGAATAGTATTTCGTGAACTACAAAATAGCCAAAGCCGATGATCACTGGTTCAGGGAAAACATAAATTGCCAGTATGCGTGCCCTGTCAATACACCTGCCATGAACTATATAGAACGTATCGCTGAGGGAGATTTTGACGCCTCTTTGCATCTGAATTTCATGGCAAACCTTTTCCCTCATATCCTTGGCAGTGTATGTACCCATCCCTGTGAAACCGCATGTCGCCGCGGGGCAATTGATAAACCCATTGCAATATGTTCGCTCAAAAGAAGTGCAGCAGATTTCGCTTCTAAGAAATCTCCACCGAAACGGATTAACATAGAAAAGACGGGGAAACATGTTGCAATAATTGGTTCAGGACCATCTGGTCTTGCATCAGCAAACGATTTGGCATTTAAGGGACACGATGTTGTCGTTTATGAAGCACTTTCGGTCGCCGGCGGTATGTTAAGTGTGGGTATCCCCTCTTACCGGCTGCCTCGTGGCAAGATATCGGATGCCGTGAGCTGGATAAAGGAACTCGGGGTCGACATCCGTTTAAATAGTCCTATAGACACGCATGATAAGTTTGACGATTTATTAAGGGGATATGACGCTCTATACATTGCCACAGGCGCTCATAAATCGCAGATGCTTGACATCCCCGGTGAAGACCTGATGGGGGTAATGCACGGTGTTGCCTTTATGAAAAATACGAATCTTGGAGCAATAAAAGACGTCCCCGAAAATGTAGCGGTGATTGGAGGCGGGTTTACCGCCATAGACTGTGCGCGTTCGTCACTGAGACTGGGCGCAAAACAAGTTTCTGTTGTTTATCGCAGGACTTTGGAGGAGATGCCCGCAGGTGAAATAGAAGTAAGCATGGCGGAGGAAGAAGGCATAGAAATACACTACTTAACTTCTCCTGTAAGGATCCTTGGGGGACTTGACAGGCAGGTAACACATCTGGAATGCATAAAAAACAGACTCGGAGAGCCGGATGACAAAGGACGTCGGCGCCCTATACCCATTGAAGGAAGCAATTTCACACTGCCTGTAGACATGGTCATAGCAGCTATTGGTCAATCACCAGATATTGGATTTCTGTCAGAAAGGTTTGGGATAGAGATTAATCGCTGGGGAATGCCCGTTATAGACCCGGAAAGTTTTATGACTGCCAGAACGGGTGTGTTTGCGGGAGGAGATTGTGTAACAGGTCCCCGGAACGTCATTGAGGTGATCGCAGACGGCAGAAAGGCAGCAAGGTCGATACACAAATTTTTAACGGGACAGGAAAAGCAAGGCTATAGATTTTATTATAAGGATCAAGCCCCTGTTGGTAGTAGAATGCCCGATTATGAGGTAACACCCAGGCAAAGCCAGGATGCCCTTCCGATGAAAGAAAGGTGGAATCTGAACGCAGAGGTAGAGATGGGTCTTTCGAAGGAAAATACTTTCAAGGAAGCAGGACGCTGCCTGCTCTGCCATTATAATATATTTATTGATGAAAAATGCGTGCTATGCGGCGGTTGTATTGACGTCTGTCCGCACAACTGTATATCCATGATCTCCCGTGGAAATGTTGAGGTTGCAGATACCTCGCACGATGAGAACGTTACGCATGGAGATTGGGATGCAGTTATGGTTATCGATGAAGAAAAATGTATCCGCTGCGGCTTGTGCGTTAAGCGCTGCCCGGTAAACGCTATCACTATGAAACGTTTTGCTTATTCGGAAGAATAGTAACAATTCACCACGAATATTCACGGAATTTTTTTTAACTTAGCGTCTTTTGCTGGTTCAATCTTGTAGATTGAACCAAAATGTTTCGGTTCAGGCTGCAAGCCTGAACCAGCGGGAAGAGTGCGGCCTTGTCTATTGTTTTAGAAATGGAGGATACGACATGTCAAATCTTAGAGTATTTCTCAGCGGCGGTACTACCGGCATATTGATTACAGTTCTGGCAAGTATCATTCGTATGTTTGGGAATGGTAAAATGAAGATATTTAGACTTTGTGCTATATTTTTTGTAATCTTTCTTTTCAACCAATTTAATCCATGTCTCTCTGCAGAGGATAAACCAATCCCCGTTCGAGTGGGCATATACGTCTTTGAGGGTGCCGAGGTTATAGATTTTGCAGCCCCCTATGGTGTTTTTGCTGTTGCCAGGAGGCTGGAACCCTCCATTGAGGTTTTTTTGATTGCTGACACCATGAGGTCTGTTACGGCACAGGCTGGTCTTACCGTTCTTCCTAAATATTCTTTAGATGATAAACCCAATATGAGTGCTTTTATTATCCCGGGAGGCAGTGGTACGCGCACCGAGGTCTTCAATCAGCGTTTGATAGATTTTGTAAAGGCTTTACCTAAAGATACTCTTGTGACCTCTGTATGCACAGGTTCATGGATTCTTGCACAAGCTGGTTTACTGGATAATCTGCCCGCCACGTCAAGGAAAGAGGCTGGACCTAATGAAATGGTGCCGCTGGAAAGGTTAAAAATTTTTTGCCCAACGGTAAAGCCGAATACCGCGCGGGTGGTCGATGTGGGGAGGATTATCACCGCCGGTGGAATTTCAGCAGGAATGGAGTTGGGATTTTACCTTCTTGAGAGACACGGCTATGATGAGAAATTTATAAGTGAAGTGGCAAGGATTATGGAATACAGCAAGGCACGGGAGGCCTTAAAGAACGACCGCTACGTTGATAAATAGTTGCTGCTAATTGCTAAAGCGGCTAATTTTTTAACTTGGTACCTTTTGCTGGTTCAATCTTGTAGATTGAACCAAAATGTTTCGGTTCAGGCTGCAAGCCTGAACCAGCGGGAATTCGTGTAAATTCGCTACTAAATTTTTAACTTGGTGCCTTAGTGGCTTCGTAGCAAAATAAAAATGGAAAAAAAGGATAATAA
>JAUSDH010000241.1 GCA_030650655.1 Candidatus Brocadiaceae bacterium | reverse complement strand
AAAGGGCGCGGAGAATGCAGAGAGTGCGTAAAGGGTCGGAGTGCGTAAAGGGTCGCATCTTAAATAATAAATATTGATATTTTCTATTGAGTTTTCATGGTAATTTCTAACCAATTATTTAAAGCCAAAGAAAGGGGTCTTTATTCTTGCTATTGAAGCTGATTCTTTTTTATCATGAAACAGGACACGATTTTTGTCAGTAATAAATATGGGTTCTCATGCGTTGCCTCTTGATATAACGTGGTAAAGCGCCCCAATCAAATCTATCCTTAAGGGTTTTGTCATGGCGCATAATCTATCTCTTGCACAAGCTTATAGCAAGACAAAAGACCTGCCCCAATTGCTTCTCTTTTTATAATAAACTCACGCTAGCTATCAGCTGGGGTTGAGGTCCTCGGTTAGTTCGTAGAGACCTCTTCCCTCATACCGGAGCTTACCCATTTTTACGAGCTTTTCCCACACCTCTTGAGGATAACTGCTTGGCGGACGAATGGCTACAATGCCGGAATGTTTTCCACCGCTGAGCGCGCCACCACCGAGTTTGGACTCGGCGTCAAGCCGCGTTAGCCTGAGGCGCTTTCTGAACGTCTTAAGCGCTCGCTTGAGAGAATCCGGAGTCATGAAGTCCTCGGGCACGTCGTTACTCATAGTGTTTCTCCTGTTAAAGGTTTGTTAAGAAGCTTGCTGTATCGCGAGTTCCAAGGGTCGTGGATTTATTCTTGCTATTGAAGCTGACTCTTTTTTATCAAGAAACAGGGCACGATTTGTATCAGTAATAAATATCGTAATAATCTCATCACTCCCGGCGGCTGGCCGCATTATACGGTAAACAATACGCTTGTCAAGGCTTTTATGTTGACAATCAGACTATTATGTATATAAATTGTATGTATTAATAATACATACCATGGAGGTAATAAATATGAGAGGTACTTTGAAAAAAATAAATTTTTTTGTAGAAGAGGTTATTCGTAAGGAACTGGATGAGTTAGTACCAGATGGACAGAAAAGCAAGGTAATCAACGAGGCGTTACGAAAGGAACTTCTTAGGATAAAGCGGGAGAAAGCAACGGGAAAACTTATGGCATTGAAGTCCAAAGGTACACTGGTTTCAAACAGAGAAATCGTTGAAGCATTGAAGAAGGACAGGAGACGGATGCCTTGAAGATCTTTGTGCCGGATGCCTCGGTAATCTTAAAATGGGTGCTGAGAGACGAAGAAGATCATGATTATGCTTTTGCACTGCTCAAAGGATGGATTAATCAGGAACATGAGTTTATCTTGCCATCTCTCTGGCTCTATGAGGTAGGAAATGTGCTGGGGATGAAAAGACCAAAAGATGCAGAAAGAATTTTAGACATCCTCCTTGAGTATGAGTTTATGGAATATCACATTACAAAAGAAATCACAACTATTGCCTTTAGCTTCATGAGAGAGTTTAAAGGCGTTACTTTTTATGATACTATCTATCATGTAATTGCCTTACGGGAAAGCGGGGTCATGGTTACTGCAGATAAGGCGTATTTCGAAAAGGCAAAAGGCAAGGGCGGTATATTATTAATCTAATGTATCATAAATTTAAAAAGAGGTAATAGTTCCTTACTAAATGTTTCTTTACATTTTTAGCAAAAATCTTGATAGGGGATCGGAAAATGGACAGGGTCAACCCTAATTTATTGACAAACAAAGTCGAGTAGGTTGGGCTGAACATAAGTAAAACCCAACACCAACCGTTCATGGCATTCAATGATCTGTTGGGTATCGTGTCGCAACCCAACCTTATATGTTATAGGAGAACATAAATGTTATGAAAAAACTGAAAATATACCTTGATACCTCTGTTATCAATTTCCTTTTTGCGGATGATGTGCCAGAATTCCAGAAGATTACTGAGGATTTCTTTGAAAACTATGTAAAAAAAGGTAAATATCTTGTTTACGTTTCAGATGTGGTAATCGCAGAAATTGAAAAGACAAAATACGGGGATAAGAAAAAGTTGCTTCTCGAAGTCATAGAAAAGTATTCACTGAGGGTTCTTATTCTGGATGAAACATCTGATGCGCTTGCCAACGTTTACCTTAGAGAAAAGATTATCCCTCCTAAAAAGTTAGAAGACGCCCAACATATTGCCATTGCCACCTGTAATCAGATGGACATCTTGTTATCATGGAATTTTAAACATCTTTCTAACATACAGAAGCAAATAGGTGTTAAAATAGTAAATGAAAAGGAAGGATATTTCTATCCGCTGATTTTAACAAATCCAATGGAGGTGGTTTATGAAAACGAATGAGAAAATAGCTCCTGTATCAAAAGCCCTTTCTGAGGTCTGGGAATGGAAGGACGCTGTGTATAAAGACATCAAGAATATGTCGTTTGAGGAGAAGCGGGTGTATTTTGAGAACGGCTTAAAAGAAGCCGTTAAGATGATAAAAGGAAAAGTTAAGACTAATTCCGACGGCAGTTTTTCTATAGTTAAAGTCAAGTAGGTTGGGCTGAACGTAAGTGATGTCCAACAACCGTTCATGGCATTCAATAATCTGTTGGGTTTCGTGTCACAACCCAACCAAACTATGTTAAAAAAGGTAAATATCTTGTTTGACTTTCTTTTTTACTTTTGTTATTTTCACCGATTATTGCTTGAGGCTCGATTTATAGAAAATAGTAACCAAGCTGTGTTTTATCCGGGCACATAAAAAGAAGTGAGATAAAGTATGAAAACCTTTCGGACAGAAATAACGATTTCTGAAGACAAAACGCTTACTATTAAAGAATTACCTTTCCCTACCGGTGATAAAGTTGAAGTTATCGTGCGTAGTAGCAAACGTCGGAAAAAACGTGGTGAACGTTACCCGTTACGCGGTAAACCCATTTGGTATATTGATCCTTTTAAGAGCGTTGCTGAAGAGGATTGGGCCGTGCTGAAATGATTGTTTTAGATACACACATCTGGGTCTGGTGGGTACATGACGATAAGCAGCTAAACAAATCCCAGATAAAAATTATTGCGGCAGCAGAACGGGGCGTGATTGGCGTGAGCGCTATCTCGTGTTGGGAAATAGCAAAGCTTGTTGAATACAAACGGCTCAAATTACCATGCCCGCTGGAAGAATGGTTTGATCAGGCACTTAAGTTATCCCGGCATTCTCTTACTTGAACTAACACCAGAAATAGCAATAAAATCAACACGACTCCCTGGAAAATTCCACCGTGACCCGGCAGATCAGATCATCATAGCAACCGCAATGGTGTCAGATTGTCCACTTGTCACATCTGATGACAAGGTTTTGAAGTATCCACACGTTGTAACGATTGGATAATTTGGTTTAATTTTCATATTCTGTGGAAGCCATACTTAATTATTTCCCTTCATCAAAAGTCGAGTAAGTTGGGCTGAACGCAAGTGAAGCCCAACAACCGTTCATGGCATTCAACCACGGGAGGGTTGGGGTCGCACCTTCATTGTTCAATTATTAATTGCCTTTTTTAAACAACTCTTTTCTATCAATATTTATGAAATCTGGAACTCAGGAAATCACGAATAATTTAGTCAAAATGTAACTACGGGTATGTGTGTGAGATATATCATCTGACATCTCTGTCAACGGCTAATTTTTTTGCGGTTTTCTTCCTTTCCTGACGATGCTTAAAATATTCGATAATTGCGGGTATAAATGAAATTATTATAATCGCAACAATCATAAGGCTGAAATTTTCTTTAATGATGGGCAAATTGCCAAGGAAATAACCCATATAAATAAATATCGGCACCCAAAAAATACCCCCGAGAACGTTATACAGGGCAAAACGGAAATACGACATACGACCAATACCCGCGACAAATGGAGCAAAGGTACGAATGATAGGTATAAACCGGGCAATGATAATCGTTTTGCCACCGTACTTTTCGAAGAACCTATTCGTTCGTTCGAGGTATTCGGGATTAAAAAACAAAGACTTGTGCTTTCTAAATACTTTAGGGCCGATATAGTAACCAATCCAGTAGTTCGCCGTATCACCAAGAATGGCTGCTACAACTAAAATCGCAAAGAGTGCATGCACATTCAAAGCCCCGGTGGCGGCAATTGCGCCGGCGGCAAATAATAAAGAATCTCCCGGTAAAAAAGGTGTGGCTACGAATCCGGTTTCTGCAAACACAATCACAAATAAGAGCACATTCACCCAGATGCCATACGTGCTAACTAACCCGTATAAGTGTGTATCAAGATGTAAAACGAAATCTATAAGATATTTTCCCCACTCCATCGCACTTTCCTCTCAAAGTATACATGAAATAATTCACAAATAAAATTTTAAGACATAATATCTTAACCAGATATAAACAGTTGATAAAATAATCATTTCGATAGTAAGGGGTATTCCATAGATCAGATATTTTTTGAATGGTATGGGATATCCTGCCCTTTCTGCAAGGCCAAGGGTAACAATATTCGCAGATGCCCCGATAGGCGTTGCATTTCCTCCAAGACAAGTACCGAGCGCCAGAGACCACCACACGGGCATAAGCGTTGGATGCTGTATAATTGATTTTAAATCCAGTCTCGATGGCAATATTGTTTGTGCCATATCTGTGACAAGGGGAATTATGCTGGCGATTAAAATGGTATTTTCCATAACTGTTGAGGCAATAGCAGAAAACCACAGGATTACAATTGATGTAGCAAACATGTTCTCTGCATCGGGCTTTGTGAATGAAACCATGTAGTCCGAAAGCGTAGAGATCAACCCCACCTTAACAACACCGGCTACAACAATAAAAAGTCCTATAAAATAAAAAAGGGTTGGCCATTCTAATTCTCTCAACACGTTTTGGAGATTTTCCTTTGAAATAATAAGCAAAATGGCAGCCCCTAAAATGGCAATTGTTGCAGGTTCCAGATGAATCCTGTTAGAAAAGATAAATCCCGGGATAACTAATCCTAATACACTGAGTGACTTTATTAGTAAACTATAGCTTTTAATCATTTCGTATTCGTTGATGGCCAGTATCTTTTGTCTTACTTCCTCTTTAACTTGAAGTTTTTTACCAAAGAGGAGCTTGATGGTGAGAAGAAAGAATGAAAAAACAAAGAGCACTCCTGGTGTCAAATGATAGATAAAATCCATAAAGGTAAGTTGTACCTTACTTGCGATCAATATATTGGGTGGGCCACCAATGAGTGTTGCCGTACCGCCAAGGCTGGAAGCCATAATTTCTGACAGCAAGAAAGGAAAAGGATCCAATCCCAGTTCGTCGGCGATAAACAAGGAAACGGGAACAAGAATCAAGACGGTCGTTACATTATTGAGGAAGGAAGAAAAGACCGCCGTAATACTGGTAAAAAGAATAAGTATCCATACGGGTTTTCCTCTGACGAGTTTTGCAGATTTTATGGCAAGAAATTGGAATACACCCGTCTTACTGAGGATGTTGACGATAACCATCATGCCGAAGAGGAGGAATATAACGTTGTAATCAATGGCATATTTCCTGTCATAAAAGGCTTCGTTTTGAGTGACTATATTGAGCGCCATCATCAGGCCAGCGCCAACTAACGCAACCTTTGTCTTATCGATCTTTTCAGAGATAATTAATCCAAAGGATACGATAAAAATGCCCGTGGCAATCCAGAAAAACATAGGTTAGTTTCCTGTATAAATAAAATTGATCTAAGTTCTATCCTTAGCAAGGACGTTCATTATGTGCTTTATCAGGTTTATAAGGTGCACAACTCCAACGACTTTACCATCATTAACCACAGGAAGAGTATGTATCTTATTAACCACCATGAGGGCGGCTGCTTTAATTACGGTATCATCTTCATGCACTGATAAAATTGTTTTTGTCATGATTTCCGTGATAGCCAGATTTCTACTTTCAATACATTTATTTTCTAAATAATTTCCATTCATTGCAGAAATAAGAAATGCATCAAAAGATAGATACTTAGGAATAAGAGCTTTTACAATATCTGCCTCAGTCACAATCCCTACCAGTTTATCTTCTGCATCAACTACAAAAACAACGTGATATTTCACCTCATCAAGGATTCTTATAAGGTGTTCAAACGTGTCTGAGATTCGGGCGGGATTCGGAGTTGTGTCCATAATATCTTTCACTTTCATAATCCTACTCTCCTCTGTAATTGTGGTTTTGTATGAAAATAGGACGAGTCTCTCATTGTTTTCATGTAATCTTGATAGAGCAAACAGCCGTTCTCATTAATTGTCGTCAGGTAGAAACATTGTAATAAGAGATTCCCTTTTTACCAAGAACAAAAAGTGTTTAACTTGACACCCAAAAGGTGAAAACTAATATTTCAATAACACAAGTAATTATGCCGATCACACGCTATTTTTAATAATTGTCGCTGGATTGAGGTAATTACTTTTTATTCTATAAAACTATACGCTTCCGAGAAAAACATCGCCCGTCGCCTGCCACTCGCCATCGGAGATCATTTTACTATTTTATATTGCGGCTGTGCTGCGCTATAGTATCATTATAGACGTCATGGATGCCGCCAAAGGGTTGGTCTAAAGCGGATTCTTGCCCCGACAGTCCTTGAACCGGGTAAAAATCCGCAACTTTTACAATAAAAAGGCAGAAAACAAACTTGATTATACTTGAAAAATAAAATAATAAGTGGTAGCTTTTAGGCCATATAGCGAGACAATAGTTTTCACAAATGATGTAAAATAACGTGATAATTGGGAAGTCTAATATAAAGTTAGGCGTTACTTAGGAGAATTCAGTTTCTAGAATCGATATGGAATGGCTATACAATCTCTCCAATAGCACCGAGTTTTGGGTAGTATTAGGTACCCTCGGTGGAACGATCGTCGGTTTCGTGCTAAATGAGGCAACGAGGTCAACTCGTGATTGGCAGGAACGGCTGAGATTAAAGAAGGCTCTCAAGGACGAGCTTGATACCAACTTCTACCTGATCGAGGACAAGAAGGATATACTCAAAAAAATGATAGAAGCTCTTCGTAAAAAGAAGGTGCTTCCCGGTATGAGCGTCTCTTGTGCAAAAGCTATATACAGTTCTCACTTCAGCGTCATTGTGAAGCATCTCAAACCTATAGAGAGGGATTTAGTTCAGAATGTGTATGCCCGCTTTGAGATACACGACAGGTTCATGGAGAATTTCGAAGAGCTGTTCAAGGGTGACATGCACGAAAAGGTCGTTGAAGATGTATGGACAGCGTACGCCAACAAGTTGGAAGGTATCCTTGCGAGCTACGAAGTGGCCCAAGAACTAATAGCATCGTTTTTGGAAGGGAAGCCCTTCGACGTTTGTCAGCGGGAGAAAAAGACGCCGTTACGAAACCAAATATTTGCGGGAAAGGTCACGCCAGATATTGTACGCCAACAACGTGGCGCCTAACCAGCGTCTCAAGCTGACGGACTGGGCGGACTGCAAACTAATGCAATCGCACTTGAATTTGTTTTTCATGGGGTCAGAATGAAGTCGCGTCTTGATTTGTGATTATTATTGACCTTACATGTAGTTTTTCAAAAAATCTGTTCGTGTCAAACATCCCACTAAATCCCCTCGCCCGGCTGCTTGGTAGGGGCGAAGCATTTGAAAGATTCACTATAAGTCAAATACTATTCAAGATTTCAAATGCTTCGCCCCTACTTTTTCGAAATAAATCTTTACAGCATAACAGCACAAAATCAATTCCGATCTGGCTTCTGGGTATTTGCAGTTGAGGGTGGTAGAATCGGGAAAATAATTGAAGGTTGGTCTCCTGTTAAGGTCTGTAGAAATGCAACCATCTTGTTCGTTTCATCCCTAGAAAGTGTTACTCCCAGTTGATATTCGGCCATAATATTCACTGCCTCACTCAAATTCCACGTGCTTGCATCGTGGAAATAAGGGGCCGTTAATTCAATATTTCTTAACAGTGGGACTTTGAATACGTATTTATCTTTTTCATCCTTTGTTACGTTGTATCTGCCAAGAGACTGGGTGTCTTTTTCGTATGGTTTTACAAACCCGAATTTCTGAAAGGAATTTCCGCCTACACCAAAACCATTGTGGCAGGCTACGCACCCTTTAACCTTAAAGAGATCATATCCTTGTTTCTCCGTTTCTGAAATTTTTTCATCATAGCCGTTTAGCCACCAATCAAATCTTGAGTTTGGTGTGGTTAGTGTCTCTTCAAACGCTGCAATGGCATCAGCGATGTTATCCATGGTGATTTTCTCGTCTTTACACACTTCTTTAAACCATTGCACATATTCCGGTATTGATTGCAATACACTCACTGCAAGCTCATGGTTTGAAGCCATTTCCATAGGATTGGCTATGGGGCCTTTTGCCTGTTCTTTCAAGTCCTTTGCGCGGCCATCCCAGAATTGTGCCAGATTGAATTTTGCATTCAGGACGGTAGGTGAGTTTATCGGACCAAACAGCCATTTATGCCCGATAGAGCTTGGCAAATTATCTGCGCCACCCGTTGAGAGGTTATGGCAGGAATTACAAGTGATCCAACCGGATTTTGACAATCTGGGTTCGAAGAACAATTTCTTTCCTAATTCTATCTTTGCCCTGTCGTAGTCAAAGCTAATGGGAATTGGCTGGGGATAGGTTCTTCTGAACGTTTTAATCCAGACAGCATACTTCCACCTCTGCTGCCATAACCCATATCAATCAGACCTCCTGCAATAGTAAATGACGGCATCGCGCCGTTGATAACAGCAAAAGCCAATAAACAGCTAATCGCAGTAAATTTAAAAATCTTCATTTGCCCTCCTTTTTTACTGAAAGATGAGAGTGTGTACTTCTCATTTTCTGTTTTTCAAAAAACCTTACCACTATTTATAGCGCAGCGAAGGTGCAACCAAAATGAATTTAACCACAAAGACATCTAAAGAGTACAAAAAAAGAGGGAAAGAAAGGCTACCCGCCCTCCCTATGTCCCTCCCATCAAGGGAGGGATTATTTTCATTTGAGTCGTAGTCGAAGACGACATAATTTAACGTTCAGGAATTTCAAAGTTGCAGTTGTAGTGTGAACTTTAGTTCGCATAGGATGTAAGCGAACTGAAGTTCGCGCTACATTGAAAAAGTCGCCGAAGGCCTAATTTAATCGTATAGGAATTTTCATTTTATTTATGCTGGTTACAGGGTGGCATGGACAAACTTTGTTTGTCCGTGTTTAACTTAAATCCACATATTTTATAATGGCACGAATTATTCCCCTCTTGGGAGGGGTTAGGGGTGGGTCACTTGGACGTGAAATCTCAGTGAATATCTCACGAATTACCGACTTACCCACCCCTAAATCCCCTCCCAAGCGGGGACTTTCTAACTTGCTCTTGAACGCTTCGTCTTTTTTGGTTGCGACTTGTTGAGATTTATTATAAGATTATTTTACTTATTTATCTTACAAATTCAAGGAGCATCAGCAAATGTTAAAAAAGAAATTCGTCAAAGATAAATGTGTAACGTGTAAGCAGTGTATGATGGAGTGTTCCGTGCGACACTCTGCATCGAGAAATTTGTATGAGGCATTCACGGAAACGCCCAAATCCCAATACCGGTTACAGGTATCCATACGAAAAGACAAACCTCACATGACGGTATGCCAGAATTGTGCAAAACCCAAGTGTAAGGAGTCCTGTGAGTACGAGTCTATCACAAAATATGAGGATGGGAATGTAGTCATTGACACAAAAAAATGTGTCGGGTGCTGGGCATGCGTGACAGCGTGTCCTTTTGGCGCCATTACAAAAAATACCGAACTCAAATTTGCCTTTAATTGTGATGATTGCATGGGGTTCGACACCATGGCCTGCGTGGAGGCATGCAAGACAGGGGCATTGGTATATACCGAAAAACACGCCACCGTTAAAGTGTAAATATATATTAATGATTGTAGCAATACATCAGCCGCAGTATTTGCCGTGGATCGGTTACTTTGATAAGCTCGACCGTGCCGATGTATTTGTACTATTGGATAACGTCCAGTACAAAAAAAATGAGTGGCAGAATCGGAATCGTATCAGGACTTCGCAGGGTTGGCAGTGGATTACCGTTCCTGTCTTGTATCATTATCCTGAGAAGATCAATGCCGTAAAAATAAATAATACAACAGACTGGCGAAGAAAACACTTGAATGCACTGGTTTACAATTATTCAAAAGCCCAATTTTTCAAAGAACACCGGTTGTTCTTTGAAGAAACATTCTCCAGACACTGGGAAAACCTGGTAGAAATCAATCTTCATATCATCCAGTATTTGAACAGGGCATTAGGGATCAATAAAGAAATTGTGCTGGCATCCCGCCTTTCACTGCGCGAGGAACCAACCGAGCGGCTAATAGACATCTGCAAACATGTTCAAGCCGATACATATCTATCAGGTAAAGATGGTGCAAAATATATCAATTCCGACACTTTTGCTCAGGCAAACATTCAGGTCACATTCCAGGACTTTCATCATCCCGCATATTCCCAGCTCCATGAACCATTTGAACCGTTTATGTCGATTGTCGACCTCTTATTTAATCACGGCCGCCACAGCCTGGAAATCATAAGGAGTCAGAATAGACGATGAATGTATTGGCAATTGGGGCACATCCTGACGATATTGAATTTGGTTGCGGTGGTTCTTTGATCCAGTATGGCAGAAAAGGACACTCTGTCTTTTTACACATCTTGACAGAGGGTGAATCGGGAGGAATAGGTAGCGTTCGAAGGACAGAACAATTGAACGCCTCGAAAATACTCCAGACAAAAGAGGTCTTTTTTAGTAATTACTCTGATACGCAGATCCCCGTTGATAAAGCCATGATTACTAGAATAGAGGAGACATTACGTAGTGTCAAACCCGAATTAATATTTGTAAACTATCCGGATGATACCCACCAGGACCATAGAAATCTTGCAATGGCTACGGTATCAGCAACGCGGTATGTTCAGAATGTGCTTTTTTATGAAGGACCGACCACACAGAATTTTACTCCCAATGTGTTTGTTGATATTGGCGCCGTATTAAATGAAAAACTATCAGCCCTCAGCGCTCATGCATCTCAAGTGCTCAAAACAAACATCGAGGGTCTTTCAATTATTGAGATAGCAAAGGCTGCTGCAACTTTCCGCGGTATTCAAGGCAGGGTGAGGTATGCCGAAGGTTTTGTATCTGAACGCCTCTTCCTCACAATTTAACGTCAAGGAATTTCAATCTGGTATGGGTAATTCATGAATTACCCATACATGCAAATAGAAATAGTTGCATAAAACGGCCTAAGTTAATGCTAAGGGATTTCAATCTTGTATAATTTCCCCTTTAGAAAGAGGGGACAAAGGGGTGTGTAAGTTTGCCGTAACACCCCCCCGACCCCATAGGTAGGTCAGGCGTCCTCGCCTGACATTATAATGACAGACGGGACGTCTGCCCTACCGATAGATGGGAGCTTAAAAGTCGCTGCCGAAGACCTAATTAGATGTTCAGGAATTTCAAAACAAAGAGTAGGATGGGCCAAGCGAAGCAGACCCACCGACCATTAACTTATTTATTTATTGATGGGTGCGCTCCTGCTTAACCCATCCTTATATGATTGCCATATCGCAGTAACAGAAAAAAGTCGTTGGGTTTT
>JAUSDH010000226.1 GCA_030650655.1 Candidatus Brocadiaceae bacterium | reverse complement strand
CCAGTTCTGGCAGAATTTGCACTCAACGTTGCAGCCCGCTGTGGCAAGCGAATAAGCCTTTGTACCGGGTAAAAAGTGGAACATGGGTTTCTTTTCTACAGGATCGACATTCAAGGCGCAGACACGTGAATGCACCAGGGTGTAATAAGTACCGCCCCGGTTTTCCCGCACACCGCAGTAACCGCGTTCCATGTCTGCAATGGTGCATTTTCGCGGACAGAGTTCGCATTCCACACGAAGGTCTTCCAGTTTCTTGTAATGCATGGCCTCCTTTACCGGAAACCCTTGATTAATGCCCTTCAGTGACTCAGGGGTATAAACATCCTCTGCCCATGCAACTAATTTATTTCCGAGGCAAAGACTGCACGCCCCGAACACACCTGCTTTCATTAACGATCTTCTGGTAATCATAAACACCTCAAACAAAACGGAACAACTTACCACGGAAAGACACGGAATATAACTTACATTAAATTATATTGCCGTTACATCGGCAAGTCAAGGAATGTAGAAATTGGCATTTTTGTCATTAGGTTTTATCTTATATTTCAGGAAGGATTTTAGGGTGACTTTTTCTGTCTAATTTGGTAGACTCCTGGCAATATGAACCTAGGAAATTGACAAAAAGTAAGCTGTGATTCAAACGTTAAGTAAATTGTAAGATTTTGTAAAGGGTGAATAATTTTTTGAGAAAAGCATTAAATGCTCTATTATCGTTCTTGTACGATAAGTTATATATTATTCTTGAGATAATAGGTGCTGTCTATCTTTTAATCAAAACTCTTTTTACTAGAATTCGGATGATGTCGATAACTACCGATGCAGATAATATTCAGAATGCAGTTGATTCTTTGGTAACAGAAGTTAAAGGTCAGTTTACTACGCAATTAATATGCTTCGGACTGTTTGTAGCTGGATTAATAATACAAATATTCAAGATTATCAAAAATAAGAAATCTCTATAGTTGTAATGAGCATTGATAAGTATCTTAGAGTAAATGAAAGTAAGAAAAAACGAAATGATTTTGTTCATATAACATGACTTCTGAACCTTTGAAGTTTATTGCTGATGCCATGCTTGGCAGGCTTGCGAGATGGTTGCGCATGCTCGGATATGATGTATCATACGAATCTTCCATTTCCGATGACGTTCTTATTGCCAGTGCCCTGAACGAAGGCCGTATAATACTGACTATGGATAGAAAGCTAACGGAACGTGAATCGGCAAAGAATTCCATGCTTGTCAATAGCCCTTCTTATAAAGAACAACTCAAACAGGTTATTACGCAGTACAATATCGATTATAAATCAGGGATTTTTATGAGATGTCTGGTTTGTAATAGACTATTAGAGTCTATTGAAAAAGAAAAAATAAAAGACAGAGTACCACCGTATGTTTATTCTACACAAGATGAATTCGATATCTGCCAGCAATGCGGTCGCATTTACTGGTCAGGTACACACAGAGTAAAAATGCTAAAGATGCTGGATGAAATTTTGAAATAACCAGATAACTTCATCGCCACGAATTAACACGAATATTTGACAATTTCTGTAGGGTTTTGTATAGTTATTAGAAATTATTAGAAAGGAGAGACGCACAGCAGTGCGTCTGTACCTCATATTGAGGTTGGTCCAGTCGGGTGCATAGACATATAAATCAATACTTTTTGATAGGGTAAGAGCATGAAAAGATATTTCATACCGCTATTATCATGTTTGCTTGTAATCTCATTCCTGCGAGGTGCTTTTTCTGCCGAGAAAAAGCATCAGAATGAAGAAGTTATAGCAACGGTCAATGGGAAAAAAATAACACAGGCGGATTTAGCTAATCGACTCGAAGCTTTCAGAAATACGGATGCAGAGGCACTCAATACTATTAAACAGGAAATCCTGGATCAACTGATTACTGATATATTACTGGAAGAATTCATTGATAAACAGGGTTTAGTTGTTGCCCCTGAGGAGATTGAGCGGGAGGTGCATCAGATAAGAAGTAATATCACAGGTAATCAAAAGGATTCTGGTCAATCACTGGAAAAAGTTCTTGCAGCGATAGGCTCTAATATTGGTGAATTCAAAAGAAGTATAAAGCATTCTCTTGCGCTTGAAAAATATTTCAATAATAAGATCGATGACAAGACTCTGGAAAAATATTTTGATGGAAATAAGAGCCTTTTTAATGGCGAGTCTGTTAAGGTCTGCCACATACTCATCGATACAAGAGATATGAAGACGCAGGAAGAATCATCACATGCGCGGGAACAAATCAAAAGTATCAAAAGAGAAATTGATAGCGGGGCTGCTTTTGATGAAATGGCAAAAAAATATTCCAACTGCCCATCGGCTCAAAATGGGGGTGATTTAGGATTCATTCAAAGAAAAGGCAATCTCGCAAAGTCATTTTTAGATACTGCATTTTCTTTACGGACAGGTCAGGTAAGTGATCCGGTTCAGACTGAATTTGGATATCACCTCATAAAAGTAACGGAGAAAAAAGAAGGCGCTAATGTTAAATTTGGGGATGTTAAGGAAAAAGTCCGGGTAGCAGTGCTGGATGAGGAGACCCTCAAATTACTCTCTCAGCTTCATAAAGCGGCACAAATTGTGATTAACCAGTAATATCGGTTTTCTGTATCAGTTTAGTTTTTTGAAAAAAACCCCATCACCTAACCTCTCCCTCTCCCACAAGGGGAGAGGAAACTTTCCCTCCCTTGATGGGAGGGACTAAGGGAGGGTGTTATATTTCATGTTCCTTTATAAGACAGTAGTATGTGAGAAATACGGTTTATATTGGTATTTTACAAAAAGCTAAATTGTTACCAGTTTCTTTATTAGTTTTAGTTCTTGATTTCCGATATCTCTTTCGATGCAATAATTTTTTGGGCAAGTTCGTAAGTGAGCTTTTGTACAGCGTCGTCTACGGCAGGCCCAAATTTGGGGCCAGTCGTAATCCACCATTCTTGTTCAACCTGACTAGTTATAAAGTCCAATCCTTTCCCTTCCACCGCCACTTCTGAGCTCCACACTTTGTTGAGTTTGGGATCTAGAAATGATGCCGTGATAGAAAGATTATGTCGTCCAATGGCCCTCCATACAGACACGTCCATGTGAAGTTCTATTTCCGAATTTTTTAAACTGATAACCAAAATCCCATCCAATGCTTCTTTATTTAAAAATTCCTTATTCTGTAAACTATCTATCAATATTGCCTTTTTAAATAAGATTCGCGACATCTCCTCAATTTTCGGAGAAAGAGTTTCGCCGATTGGAAAAACAAAATCTGGAAAAACATAATAAGGCGTACCAGCCTCGTCTTGTTTCAGCGGTACTTCCTGGACATAATTACGCAAGGTTGGTTCAATGTAAATACCAACGGTAAGCGGTAAAGGAGTTATTTGATAAATTCGCTTATCAAGTTTTGGGGAAAGTCTTACATGAGGTCTGGTCCCGCTTAAGCAACCAATTGAAGTGAGGGAAAAAAGTAAAATGAACCAATGTTTATATGATACAGATTTAATGAATTGCATGAACAAACGACCTAAAAATTACCCTGATTAATGTGTCATAGCGTTCTCTTCCTTACGTAAAGATTAATTCAAATAATATACGAAACCTGAGCTAACGTCAATATCCTTTTATCTATTCCATTTCATGGGCACATCATCGCTTTCTCTACCAACGAGAACAACCCCTTTTATATTTTTTAGTCTGTTATAAATAGGGTATGTTTTTAAAAGAAGTGTGGTACCGGTTTTGGGGTTTAATATCTCGCTGGTTGTAGTAACGCCAGTTTTCAGTGTTTGCCACGTTGGACAATTCTTACAGGCCAGTGCAAATTTATGCTTTGTAAAAAAACACTTCTTTCCGATTGGGCTTCCTGTAAAAAATTCTTTTGCCGCCTTATTTATCTTTATTACGTTAAACTCTGCATCGAATACAATAATAGGGTCTGTTATCGCATTGAAAATGGAATTGATTTTTTCTCTTGTTTTACGCATACTCGTACGATATGTGTGTCCCTTATTAACGACCTTGCGGGCTGGCGATGGTGTATTCAAATGCGTCGATTCTGATTTTGAGCTATATCTTTTGGTAAACAAACTTCATTCTCACAAAAACAATTTTAGCTTACTTCTTCGCCGTTATTAAACGACTATTTTGAAAGTTAGCAATCGGCATACCGTACTATACGGTTCAGATCATACTAGGTAATTAATTCGCACAAGTAATTAGGCAGCTAGGATATAAGTAGATATTGTAATTTTGCAGTAGTTTCTTTTATACAGAAAGATGAAGAAGTAAAGGAAGGTATTTTGGTGGTAATCAGCCAGCATTTGATGGGTGGGGGACGGTAAGCAAAATTTGAGTACCTATGGATTAAATAATTATTTTGGGAGTCTTATGCTTAGTACAGGACAAGGAGACCTTTGTATCACCCTTTCGGCAACACTTCCAATTAATATATGTTCCAATCCCGTCTTACCATGCGTACCCATAACAATTAAATCTACCTGGTTGTCTTTAGCAGCCGTTATTATTTCCACAAAAGGAATACCTTTAACCACGAGGGAATCGATACCAATATTTGTTCGGATATTATCGGATATCAAATTAATAAGCCGCATCTTGAGATTGTCAGTCTGTTTATCATCCAGAAGCAGGTCAATTTGTTTCAATATATCTCCTATATCACTCATATAGGGTTCTATAACATGTATTAGAGACAGAGAGGCATGGTCTTTAAGTGATAGATCTATTGCGTAGGTTAATGCATAGGTGGAACAAGCAGAAAAGTCAATCGGACACAGTATTTTCTTTAGTTTAATCATACTTTCAGGAATAGTAAAGGCAGTTGCTAATAGAAAATTAACAACTGCCTTTAGATTAAGAAATCTTTAAAATCTGCGGTGTATTAATGTCCACTTGCGTGGAGTGCGCTAGCACCCAAATCCAAAGATATAAACCGAATATCTTTTTCTTCTAATGTAACTTCAGTGTGTGCTTTTGCGCCACCATGTTCATGAACTGAAATTTCATACCTTCCTGGTTTTAATTCGAACACACAGGTACCATTCTTGCCTGTTGTACAGGTATTATCACCAACCTTAATTTCAGCTCCCTCGATTGGTGTACCGATAGCAATTGCGGTAACCCATAATTTTGCAGGTTTACCCTGATAAGCTTGAGCCTTTGTCATACCAATTCCTGCGACCAGTGCTACACCCAAAAACCCCGCCAATATCTTCTTCAACATAACCCCCTTCTCCTTTCTTTTATAGATTTGATATCAAGATTTATATAAGTACCATAAAATCATAATGTAAATTAATATCCCTTCTGTATTCCACCCCCTTTCACCATATGTATTAGTATACTTCTTATAACAAATTTAGTTTTATTATACATTTTAAAATTCCCTCGTCAATATATATTTATCTCCTGACTGACTGACTGATTGATTTTAACGATAAGCTCGCCTTCGTTATCATTGAAAACCTTATTTTAATTCCTTTATTACAAACATCCCTTCGGGTGGGTTCGTAAGCACTGTTTTAATTCTCTCGTGCCACAATTCTCCGAATTCTTTTATTTCCGCATCGGTTCCCTTGCCTGTTACGGCCAATGGCATTAACTCACCCATTTTAGGATTAGCAGGAAGCATGTAATTGCAGTAACTAATTTCTATCTTCTTTTTCGTATCCATCCTTTCAAATATCACCGTGCACACCGCATCTTCACTGGCTTCCTGTGTTTCATCAAAAGACAGCAAATTATGCCTGTTGTATCGGCCTCCACCCAGCCCTTTAAAGCCACTCTCGCCTGAAGCGCCGGTAATCAACGTAACAACCTGTGATATTGGTCCGTTTACCTTATAGCCTATTCCCCCTTTAAATGTTACCCTGATTTGACCACGTACTGGCGTTTCGTTACCATATAAACTTTTCAATGCCAATTGGGTTAATTTGTATGCACCAGAAACTGCCGGACATGAATGGCCTGCAAGTTTTACCGCATCGGTATACGTAAAAACAAATGCCTCGCTTTTGTCTATTGCACCCAGCGCTATGGCAAGGGGATCTTTAATCTTGATTGTTTCAACTTTATCAAAAAATGATTTATTAAATTTTGTCTGCTCCATTGATTTACCCTTCTCCTCATGTAAATAATTTAAAGCTTATGCCTGTTAAAAATGTTCATCTATTTGATGGACGGTGAATTCAATGCCTTCTTTTACATTCGTCTTTACCTTTTCAATGAACTCCCATCAGTCATTGCCTCTTGCTTGACCTTATCCATCAGGTACTCGATAGCCTCCTTGGTATTTGTCTTTATTTTTTGATTCAGCGCAGCGTCATTCAATGCCTCATTCTTTACTTTCTGTAAAGAATATTCAATTGCTTCTTTTGTATTTTCGCGTATTTTTCTGTTAAGAGCTTCGTCATGGAGCAATTCTTTTTTTATCTTTCTAAACGAATACTCAACAGCTTCCTTTGCATTATCTTTTATTTTTTGAGTAAATTCCGGATCGTCTAATACGGCAAACTTTGCATAATCTACGGCGCTTGCCAAAGTATAATCAATCGCTTTTTTGACTTTGCAACGTAACATCCCAATTCCAATGGCAGAGACGATGGTAATCATGACAATGAGCATAACACCCCAAGCGATTACCCTGCCGAAGGTATCCACTAAATTGTTTATAAAACCAGTTGGTCTTCCATTCTTCCCTTCCATACTCTACCCCCCTTTCGATTAAAGGTTAAATTAGGCTAATCCTCAAGCGTGGATATATCCCCTGTAGGCAATCCCAAGTCTCTCGCCTTTAGCAGCCGGCGCATAATTTTACCACTACGGGTTTTGGG
>JAUSDH010000225.1 GCA_030650655.1 Candidatus Brocadiaceae bacterium | reverse complement strand
GTATTCGGGAAAACTGAACGCACGGTTTGATGAGGGGGCGTTGGAAATAGAGTATGTTTAGTTTGTTGTCTACCTGTGCCGTAAGCACGACAGACAAGAGGCACTGTCAAACGAAAGGGACAGAAACAGATACGTACTCATGAAAATTGGGATAGGTAAAACCTAAACCACTACGCAAGTTTACTACTCTACCTAACTCCCTCATTTAAGAATTTCATGGTTAACGGCCAGGTTCAGCCGCGATCCTGCCGGAGCGAAGCGGAGGCAGGACCGTCGGCTGGAACCGTTTGTTGGGCCTGGCGAAGCACATTGGCAATGCAAAACGTTCCTAACATGCCTTGCGTGTTGTTTCTACGGCGCCCGCTTCATAAGCGCCTTAACTTTCTCGATATCAAGTGACTTCAGGAAAGTAGGGTTTTGAAACCATATGGCATTGAAACGGAAGTCGTACATCTCGGCGATTGCGTCGTTCGGGGTCCATTTGTCTTTGTCTAACACCATTCGATATGTCGCGATGCTATATCCGGTGCGGTCCTTGCCTGCGGCGCAATGAACGAACACCGGTGAACTGTCGGGGTCTTGCAGCGTTCTCTCGAGCACTTTCATAAGCAGGATGAGCTGAGCTTGGTCGGGATTCCAAGCATGCATTGGTATGCGCAGGTACTTGAGTTTCGTTCCGCCCAGCATTGCGAAATCGTCGTAGTCGTCGTGGTAAGCTCGAAGGTCAATGACGGTCTTGACACCGGCCTTCTCCAGATTCCGAAAACCATCCTCTGTTGGCTGTGACCCACGCCAGAGCGTTGGAGACACCTTGGCGAAATTTTCAACGCCGGCGATGCAGGTGTCGCAAGGCTGCGCCCAGTTCTGGGTAGGTGGTGTGGTCGGGCGCATTGTGGCGCATCCGGCAAGCAAGATCGTACAACAGACAAAAAGACGACAAATCGTTGCAGATATTTTCATGTTTGCCTCCTTGAAGAAATAGTGAGTGACGAAAGTCCTCTTTTAGGCACAACAATAATTATTCAGTCTGTATAAAACGGCAAACACAGACTGTCTCGATATATTTAAGAAGTTGCCGCGTCTTCTTGTCACGCATTGTAACTACCTTCGCATCGAGCTTTTTCTGCATTTTCGCCAATCGCCCATTCCGGATTATACAGACTGTATATCCGGCCGATAACCCATCTACCTGGCTTCGGCCACCGTGACCTCCTTTGCTCAAGACATGGGTGCAGATCATCGTCGTGCTGACGTCTTTGGCGAAGACAATCAGAGATTATCATTTACCGTTTTGCAATGTCAAACTTCTTTATAAATGGAGAGATGATAGGAAATTGTTTTTTCTTTATGAATAACAGTAAAACAAAAACGAAGAAGAATGCAAGCTTTTTTCTTTTTTTCTGGAGAAAGGACGGGGGCGAATCTTTCCAGGCTGTCCGAGAATAGGTGTTTTAGCAAATTCTTGTGTCATAATTTGTACTAATTTTGTGCTAAAATCAATCCAAAAGGATAGAATTAATTGAAATGAATAGAATTGATATAACGCCAACAATACCTTAATTTTCAAGGTAAAACAGGAAACCAGCCTAATATCAAGGACTTAAGAATTTTTAATATTTCACACTTTCAGGGCTAAAAATATTATTAAATTCTTATCCCATGGCTATACTCTGTCAGCCATTCGGGCTTTACCTCGACGTTAAGAAATTTCAAAGTTGCTGTTGTAGAACTTCAGTTCGCTTACGTCCTATGCGAACTGAAGTTCGCGCTACATTGAAAGAGAAGAGATATCTCCCTTAATTCAATGACATTGCCCTTGATGGGAGGGACTAAGGAAGGGCGTTATATTTCATGTTCCTTTATAAGACAGTAGTATGTGAGAAATACGGTTTATATTGGTATTTTACAAAAAGCTAAATTGTTACAAATAGTGTTTATCAAGCCCGTGGGTGGAACTGGTGGTGGACTGCTTTCAGGTGTTGTTTGCTCACGTGGGTATAGATTTGGGTAGTCGAGATATTGACGTGTCCCAGCATTTCCTGGACTGATCGCAGGTCAGCGCCGTTTTCTAGCAGATGAGTGGCAAATGAATGTCTTAATTTGTGGGGAGAAATGCGTTCATGGATGCCTGCTTTCAAGGCGCAATTCCTTACAATTTTCCATATATTTTCCCTCCTAAGCGGCTTCCCCGTCTTTGAAAGGAATAGATAGGGGCTATGCTGGCTGTTTTTTATTTCCGGCCTCGCAACTTTTAAATAATTTTGAATAGCCTGGATTGCCTTTGTCCCCAGAGGCACGATGCGTTCCTTCGAGCCTTTACCGCGACATTTCACATATCCGTATTCGAGATTAATCCAATCCATCTGAATTGCAGTTACCTCCGACACCCTCGCACCGGTAGCGTACAGCAGCTCAAGGATAGCCTTATTTCGAATTCCCAATTTCATTGTTACATCAGGAATTGAGAGTAGTTTGTCAATTTTATGGGTGGGAATAACTACGGGTAATCTTTTCCAGAGCTTTGCCGAATCAATCGTAGTAAGGGGGTTTTTTTGTAATTTCCCCTCAGAAAGGAGAAACCTGTATAACATACGGATAGATACTATCGTACGGGTAATAGAGGTGATGGAAAGTCCGCGCTTTTTTTCAGAAATGATGAAACTTGTAATCATGTCGGGACGGACGTCGTTAAAGTCAGATATTTTTTTAGAAAGCAGGAAATTTGTAAATAGTTGCAGATCGTGGCTGTAACTCAAAATGGTGTTCTTGGATAAACCGCATTCAACAATGATGTAGTTTATAAACGACTCTATAAGGTCATCCAGGGTATTTGCTTCGGGCATAACTTTATTAGTTCATATCGCAAAAAATTATCGGCCTGTATCTATCCTTAATAAATAGGGATTTAGGGGGATTTGTAAAAGTGTCAAAAAATATTTGTTAAAAAGGAAGAAACAACATGACTTACTATAAGCTCCTGGATTATATCATCGAGATATTTTTCAACCATTTATTTTTTGCCTTCAAGCTCAAGCTTTTTTTCTATGAGCCGGTTATGCATCTGATAAATAGATGACCATTCGATAAAATCCATATCATCTCCCATTTTGCCTTCACTGAATTTCTTAAAGAAAACCGATGATTTCACCCCGTAAGCACGTTCAAACGCCTTTAACTCTTTATTCAACCTCTTTATCCCCTCTTCATAGTTTGCTATGCATCAAATTTAATCGCAGGAACAGAAATTCTCGGTGCTTTCGCAATCATATCAGAGTTTTCTATTAACTTTGCAATCCGTTGTCCCACTTCAGCCTTGACAACTTTTTCACCACACTGTGGACATACTCCGGCAGGTACGTCCTCCACAACAATAAACTCCCCTCGTATCCAGAAATCTTGTTTGATAACTTTTATTCTTTGATTGAAAAAGTTTTTAATCCTTCTACCCTCTCGAAGTGCTTTAGGTTGTTGGTTAGGATTGTGAGATTATAGTGCAGGGCTGTAGAGGCGATCAAGAGATCCATATCACCAATCAGTTGTTTTTTCTTTCTTAGGTTAGTTCTTTCCCTGCCAAATACTCTGCAAATATCCTCATTGATACCCAATACTTTTAGATCAGGAGCCAGGAATTCATCTAACAATTGCTGGCTTTTAGCGGGGTCTTTGGAAGTAAAAATACCTTCATAAATTTCTGCCAAAGATATTATGCTTATAGCAACTCCATGAGTAGCTATGTCTTCCAATTTCCGTGTTATTAGTTCAACACCCCGGAAGTGGTCAATTATCCAATCTGTATCGACTAGATATTTCATAGTTTCACATCAGCAGGTCTTGTGTTAATAAGACGATCAGCATAAATATTTCTTTTTAGCTCCTCAGCATCGATCAAATCTTTCCATCCTCCAGCCGTAGCTTTTAGGGCATCCCGAAAATTTTTCCTTTTTGGTTTTTTAGGCGCTTCGTGAATAATGACAGTAAATTCTTCTCCTTCCGAAAACTCTACTTTTTCCAAAGGCGTGATTACGCCATGTGAAAATCTGACCCTGATTGTTCTTGCCATGTTTAAGCCCTCTTTTTAAATTGTTAATAAAGGCCGTTTTGAAAAATATTACAAATATGGAGATACCAAACATAATTCTATGAATTAAAAATATGGTATGGTGTCCCGGGACTTATCCGTTATTTCTTTTCTCTTCGTGCTAAAAAAGTGGAACTATCTCCACTATGAAATCTGATTTCACCGTCTAGCACGTCTTTCCCCTTTATTCTAACCCAACCACTGCCAATGGCCGGGTCGCACTCATCGTTTCCTTCCCAAGTAAATTCAAACCTTTTTTCATTGGCATAACTAACCACTTCCCCATCTATCTCACCAGTAACCAGACCAAACTGGAAATTTCCCTTATTGTTCGAGACTATCTTAATATATGCCTGGACTTCCATGTTAAAATAGTCCTCATCCCACATTTCCATTTCGTAGATATGCCATGCTCCTATAAAGTTCATACATTTACCCTTTTTTTACTGCTTGTAATGTTGCTTAACGTTCTTGGTGCAAAAGGATCATGGAGGATTTGGACTTTGGTTAATAAGTAGATGGGTTAAGTGAACCCATCACCACCATTTTTGTTGGGTGCGCTTCGCCTGCCTGTGCGTATCCGCACGCAGACAGGCTTCACCCAACCTTGAAAAGATGTCTTAAAAACCGCATAAATAAAATGAAAATTCCTATACAATCAAATTCACAATCGCCCAGATCTCAAAATGCCTACCGCCAGCGCCAATCCAAGAAGACCTGCAAAGACAAAACCCAGAATACCCAGTACGGGAAAACCAGAAACCAAGGGGCCTTTATTTGCCATAATTATAAGGGAAGAATCTCTTTAATTCGCTGACAACCTTTATCCGATAGCTTTTCAGGAACACCGGTTGTTTTAACCTCGTTTTTTAAAGTAACTCATAAGTTCAGAAGTTTTCCAGATTTTTATCTTTTTTACATTTTCAAAATGTTTGTCATTTGACCAGATACCATTATTCTCTGTTGCTAAGGCAAGAGCTACAAAAGGGACGTCAAACGGATCGGTTAAGCCGATAATTTTATAAGCATTTTCTAAATATGGTTTTATTTCAGAAACAGAGACAATTCTTATGTTATCCAAAAGCAGAGAAAGCATTATATTCAACTCTTTCTCACTCAAACCACTCCGTTTGGAAATGATTTTTCGGTGCTTTTCGTATTCTTCCAATGCGTATTCAGGCAGTAGAAACTCTATATCTGAAAACAGCAGAATTTCCCTTGTTGCAGAATCTTTAAGAATCGCTGAAATAAGGATGCCGGTATCTATTACTAATTTCATCAGGCTTTTTGATACCTTTTTGACAAAGCAGCCTTTATTTCATGGTCTAAATCGTCAACATCACTTTTTGTGAGTCTGCTTTTTGCTGTGACAGACTCCAGCAATTTTATCTTTTTTGCATAATTCCAGATTGCCTTGTTGACAACTTTGTTCCAGTCAATCTCCTCATGTCTCTTTATGATATCTTTTATGTCTGTCGGAATTTCAAAGGTAAGCTTCGGCATTTTTAATTCCTCCTTTGCATTAATTTTAACAAAATCTATCCTTTTCTATAGTATTACCTTGTAAAAACTTCTTTTTTGTGTAAGTTTTTTTAATACCCCCCTGTTTCCCCCCTTGCGAAGGGGGGAAAGAGAGGGGTTCTTTGGTTGCGGCTATGCTGCACTAGGAAATAAATTATACGGTAGTTATGTGATAAAGAAACATCAATATCATTTTGAATAGTTCAGCTACCGTAGACAGGATATACAGAATTAACAAGATAAAAGCTACCTTAATTCATCCTGATTATCCTGTTAATCCTGTCAAAATTATTTTTAACAGATAAGAGGCTTACAAGGTTTAATTCCTTTTATTTTACAAACGCCCCGATTTCAAAATGCCTATCGCCAGCGCCAATCCAAGGATACCTGCAAAGACAAATCCCAGAATACCCAGTACGGGAAAGCTATATACCAAAGGACCTTTATTTGCCATAATAATGAGCGAAGAGCCTATAATTAAGGCAGAGATGACCAGACTGAAAGAAATACGATTACTGGATTTATCCATCTCAGCTATGAATTTCGAGAGACCCTGATGCTCAAATTCAATCTTTAACGTGCCCTTCTTTACCTTTTTTATAATTTCATAGATATCTTTTGGAATCACCTTGAGGATATCCAATAATTCGGAAGAATAAAGCGCTACATCCTTAAATATGCGTTTTGGGTCGAGCCTTTCATGGACAAGTTTTTCCACAAATGGCCTGGTATGGGCGATGGTGTTAAAATCCGGGTCCAACTGTCTGGCAACGCCGTCTATAGTGGCAATGGCCTTGATCATGACGTGAAATTGTGGCGGTATCCTGAGTTTGTGTCGTGTCATTAATTCAATGGCTTGCGGTAGTATGGTTGAAATCTCAATCTGCCTTAAAGGGATATCGTAAAACCGTTCTACGAAATCGCTGATATCGTGTTTAAAATCCCGCAATGAATGTTCTTCAGCTACAGACCCAAGCATTTCTAAAGCCTTTATAATACCATTGATATTTTTCGTGGATATGGCAATCAGGAGGTTTACCACCACGTCACGCGTGTCTTCATCGAGCCTGCCAACAATCCCAAAATCCACAAACGCCGCAGCATTATCAGGCAGGATGAAGAGGTTTCCCGGATGGGGGTCTGCATGAAAGAACCCGTCAATGAATATTTGCTGGAGGATGGCATTGGCGCCATTTGCGGCAACGGCCTTCTTTTCTTCGTCTGAATGAGGTTGGGTCAAGTAATCGCTCATTCGAATGCCAGTGATTTCTTCTGTAGTAATTACCTTTTGTTTCGTATATTCCCAAAAAACCCTGGGAATCTGAACAGTCGTGCTATCCTTAAAATTTTTGCAAAATTTATCGATATTGTGCGCCTCATAGGTAAAATCTATCTCCTTTGTAATAACCCGGGAAAACTCATCAACAATGCTGATAGGGTCAAAGATCTTGATATCATGCATATATCGATTGGCCAATTGGGCTAAAATGTAAAGGATGTCAATATCTGTTTCGACCATTTTCCGTATATCAGGCCGCTGCACCTTTACAACGACATTTTCACCTGTCTTGAGTTGCGCACGATGCGCCTGGCCCAAGGATGCGGCAGCAAATGGGACGGGATCGAATGAGGCAAATATTTTTTCGGGATAACTCCCAAAGGATTCCTTTATCTGCTTTTTGACGTCTTCGTAACCAAAGGGGGGAACCCGATCCTGGAGTTTACTGAGTTCATAGCAAAGGTCAAGAGGAACCAAGTCCGGCCGAACACTCAGGATTTGTCCCAATTTTATAAATGTGGGGCCGAGTTCTTCCAATACCTTCCTGAGACGGACGGCTCGGGACTCCGGGGGTTCTGTAAACCGCCGTAACACCCGGGTTTTGATAATACCCCTTCCAATGGCATGATCATTTAAATGAAGTTGCTGGATGGCAAAACCAAAACCGTGTTTGGTTAATATCCTTAAGATTTGGTTGAGACGGCGTATGTCCCGGATTTTCTGGCCTATTTTCCTTAATTGCATGTATTACTCTTTAAGAGTTTACCTCACAAGGAAATTTAGACAAGATAACAGGATAAACACTTTTAAATTACGCACGGACAAACAAAGTTTGTCCATGCCACCCTGTAACCCGCTTAAATAAAATGAAAATTCCTATACAATCGAGTTAGAAAGTCCCCTCTTGGGAGGGGATTTAGGGGTGGGTAAGGCGGTAATTCGTGAAATATTCACTGAGATTTCACGACCAAGGAACCCACCCCTAACCCCTCCCAAGAGGGGAATAATTTGTGCCATTATAAAAATATGTGGATTAAGTTAAACACGGACAACCGAAGTTTGTCAGTGTCTCCCCAAAACCAACATAAATAAAATGAAAATTCTTATACAATAAATTTATCCTGTTTATCACTCTAATTCTCTGACTTTGCTTTTGATTTCAACTTTGTCTTCCCCAAAAATTAGAGGGGAAGAGGTGGTGAACCCAGATGCTACTCTTCTCTGGATTCCAATCTTTTTATAATCTCATCGAGTTTTTTCTGCATTTCCTGGAGTTCGCGCCGGGTTGGAATATCCAGCTTATGAAGCACCTTCTCCACAATCTCTTCGATTTTAGATTCAATTTCTTTTTTGCCCGATAAGACTTTATTGAATATTTCCTTTACCTGCGCCTTTGCCTCATCTGTCTTAATTTCACCCTTTTTTACCAAATCGTCAATAATCTCTTCGACGTTCTCCTTCGTTATTAACAACGCCCCAAATCCAAAGTTTATTGCCTTTTTAAAAAAATCTGACATCATAGCCCCTCCTCCCATAAATATTAAGCACAATGCTTTCCCTTCTATATTCCTTCGGGTAAATTCATGGCTGAATAATGATGGATAATATATGATTACGATTAAAAAAACAACTAATTTTGGTAATAGTTCACCGCAAAGGCGCAAAGAGCGCAAAGGTATTATTTTTTAGAAAGTAGATGCTGGAAATTTCTGAAAAACTTTGTGATTTTGTTATAGAAGATGCTTCTTCTGTGAAGTTTTTTTCTCTTTTTTAAAGTTTTTCCTTTGCGTCCTTTGCGCCTTTGCGGTGGGCTGAACTGTTACTAATTTTGTATATGAGAAGCCTCTATTCTTTTACCCCAAGCTTCTCAATCATTTTATTGATAGCTTCACTTTGTTCTGGTTCCAGGGCAGACAATTCCTTCAAATAATGAATTGCCTTTTGGCTGTCCCTTTTGTGATTCCAATATAAGGTAATAAGGCTTACATAGGAGCTGGCATTTTTGGGATCCATATTTGTGATCAATTCAAATTCACCAATCGCTTCTTCTATAAGCCCTTTTTTAGTATAGGTATTGCCCAAATTCTCGTGATAAACAACGCCCTTTGGGTCATATTTTGTTGCGAGTTTGTATTCCATAATGGCCTCACCAAATGAACCTTTTTTAACATATACATTTCCCATATTGTTGTGAGTAATTGCGCTTTCAGGGTCGATTGAAACTGAAAGTTTGTATTCTGCCATAGCCTTGTCCAGCAAATCCCTGTCTTCGTAAATATTCCCCAGGTTATTGTGGGCATGAGGATTGTTATTGTTCATTTGGATTACATTCTTGTATTCAATCTCGGCTTCATTCGTTAATCCAATCTTCCCGTATGTCACACCAAGGTTAAAATGGGCAGTTTCATTGAATGGGCTAATCTCGATAGATTTTTTGTATTCTGCAATTGCATTCTTGAGATGCCCTTCGTCGGCATATGCCTTAGCAAGATTATCATGCGTCTTCGATAAGACCCGTTTATCTAAAATACTTAGACCTTTATTCAAATACACATTGGCAATATTGCCATGTGCCTCTGAATAATCAGGCCTGATTTGAATAGCGGTATTGTATTCCTTCATTGCGGCATCTATGAACCCCATTTTTTTATACAAAACACCCAGATTGTTGTGGGCACGCGAACTTTGTGGCGAGTCAATAACGGTCGTAGACCATAACGAAAGGTCGTCGAACCAGATTTTAGATCTGTTGCACGTTTGCCAGCAGAACCCTATCAAAATAATGATGATAATTAAAGGGAAACACCAGGAAGTTAGGATGTCAGATTTTAAACCTGATTTAGGTATAAGACTGAGTAACCGACCTCCGAGGATACAGAACCCAACAAGAGGTATATAAAGATAGCGTTCAGCCATTATATTTTCTATAGGAATAATATTTAAAACAGGAAGCAAGGTAACAAAAAACCATAGAATGGAGAAAAACAAGGTCTTTGAATAAAAAAACAGTCTGTAGGTAATTACCATTACAGAAATAATGATAAGGAAGGACAAGACAAAGGACAATTCCATAGGAGAAGAAGTATTCGGAACGACATAGTCGGCATTTAGATGCACAGGGAAAAATAAAAGCTTTATATAAGAAGCAATGACTTTTGACATGGTCAGAAAGTTTATCCAGAGGCTATTCTGTGGATACGGTATGTAAGATTCTGTAGGGTTGTGTAAAAATACGAAGCGCAGCGTAATGTAAAAGACGGTTATCAAGATATAGCCGATATAGTAACGGATACGTTTAAAGGTAAATAAGGTCTTGCCATGCCTAAGGACATCATGCAAGCCAATGAGTATTGGAAAGGTAACGGCCATTTCCTTGGAAAAAAGTCCCAAAAAGTAGCATATAAGAGAGATCCCATACCACAAAACAGATTGACGCTTTTGGGTCTTGAGATAGAAGAGAAAGGCGGCAAAGTAAAAGGTAGCAGCCATAATATCTTCGCGATAGCTTACGGCGTTGACAGCCTCTGTAAGGATGGGGTAAGTACAAAAGATAAGGCTGGCTATAAAGGGTACTGATTTTTTTGTCGCTTGTATCCTCGAAATACATACTTCTGGATTCTGTGGGAAGAAAGCCCTTGAATCTTTGTCTGGTTCATCTTTGATTACATTAGATAAACGGGTAAACAGGAAAAATAAAAGTACCGAATTGAGGCTATGGAGAAATAGGTTCGTGATATGGTATCCGAGAGGATTTAGATGCCAGAAGAAGTAATCGACAAAATAAGATAACGTAACGACAGGACGATAACTGAGTTCGCCAGAGGACGTGAAATAATCACTGGTAAAGATCGTGGGTATCTTGTGCCACGACCTTATCAGATAATTATTCGTAATGGTAAACTTATCATCGTAGGCAAAGTCGTTTCCCAGGGTATATAAGTATATGAGTACGGAAACAACGACGATAATTATTAACTGATAAAATAAAAGGAATGTCTTATCTGGCTTGAATACCACCGTCCCACGTTTATTTATGGGTTGGTACGGATTGCACATTTACCGCTTTCAGGTATTGTTATCATGAGAATGATTAAAATAACTTAACCTTGAATCTCAAATTTTTTTAACAAATAAGTATTCTGGATTATTTACATGCAAAGATTCGATATTAACCGCCTTCGTGTTTTCTTCTGCGTCTTTTTAAAATATATTTCTTCCTGTTTAGCCTATGCTTTTTTTTCCCGCTAAAACCGCTTGCCATGATACTCCTCATAATAAATTTAATACGTGTATAGAACGAGTGAAGATAATACCAATAATAAGGATAAAATTCAATAAAATATTAATTATTATCTATAAAGTGAATGTTTTATGTTTGGTAAAGTATCTTGGGGTTATGAGCATGGCAATTAAAAAAAGTTTGCATCTTACCAGATCGTTTGTTAACATTATTTTACATTTTTACAAATATATCACTTTGTCATTTTGTGAGGTAAGAACCTATGGCTAAAAAAGCCAGTGGCGATAAAACGAGCTGCTCCTTTTGTGGAAGGAGTCATGAAGCAGTAAACCGTTTAATTCAGGGCGATACGAACATTTTCATTTGTAACGAATGTGTAGAGGCATGCCACGCACTTCTCAAAAAAGATCAAAAACAAGTCCTGAACAAACCCTTGGAGAAAATACCGATTCCTTCACAGATCAAGGAACGATTAGATGAATATATCATAGGCCAGGATGCGGCGAAAAAGACACTTGCCGTTGCAGTGTACAATCACTATAAGCGTTTGATTACGAGTTCCAGTAAGGAGGGCGTTGAGATAGAAAAAAGCAATATATTGCTTATAGGACCTACCGGTTCCGGGAAAACCCTCCTGGCGCGTACCCTTGCTAGAATACTTGACGTCCCCTTTGCAATCGCAGATGCAACAACACTCACGGAGGCCGGGTATGTGGGTGAAGACGTGGAAAACGTATTATTGGCCTTGTTAAGAAATGCGGATTTCAATCCTCAGCGCGCCCAGCAGGGAATTATCTACATTGACGAGATTGATAAAATTGCCAGAAAGAGTCAGAATCCATCTATCACGAGGGATGTCTCTGGTGAAGGGGTACAGCAGGCATTGCTGAAAATGTTAGAAGGTACCGTGGCAAATGTACCTCCTCAGGGTGGAAGAAAACATCCAGAGCAACAATATATTCAAATGGACACGAAGGACATCCTCTTTATTTGTGGCGGCACCTTTACGGGGATAGAGGATATTATCAGAAGGAGAGTCGGGAAAATGAATATAGGGTTTGATGCAAAAAAAGTTGATAAAGGAGAAGAATCCTTAGCTGACATTCTGAGTAAAGTGGAAGTCGAGGACATTATTGATTATGGAATGATTGTAGAGTTTATAGGTCGATTACCCATCACTGCACCTTTAATGCCGCTAACACAAGACGACTTGACCCGGGTCATGACGGAACCCAAGAATGCCCTGGTCAAGCAATATCAGAAATTCTTTGAAATGGAAGAAGCTAAGTTAGAATTTTCTCATGAAGCATTATTAGAAATCAGCAAAAAGGCATTTGAAAAGAAGACTGGCGCAAGGGCATTAAGGTCAATATTTGAGAATTTCATGCTTGACGCCATGTATCATTTACCTTCCAACAAGGGAGTTTCCTCCTTTCTGGTCACCCCTGCAGTTGTGCGTGGTGAAGTGCCATTATTGGCACAAAAATACAGAAAGACTGCATAGTATCCTTTAGCCACGAATGAACGCGGATTTACACAAATCATAACAAACACAGTGTTTGTCCGTATTTTATTTTCCTAACAACAGCAGTCTTTTTAGTTCCGCCACAGCATCGTCTTTTCTGTTCAGCTTATCGTATAATAACGCAAGATTTTTATGGATAATGGGATTGAAGGGATTGATGTGGTTTGCTTGTGACAGGATCTCTATGGCAGTGCCATACTCACCTTTTCGTTGATAGAGTTCACCGAGCGAAATATAGGTGGTGGTGTATTCAGGATAATATTTTAAGGCAACCTTCAGGATTTCTTCGGCCTTGGTATATTGTGTGTCCATGATGTAAGTTGTTGCTAATTTGTTCTGAATTTGAGGCGAAATGTTGCCTGCCTTTTTAAATGCCTTTTCATATTCAACGACTGCCGCGCCATGCAACCCTTCGTGACGCAAGAGGTCGCCCAGGATGGCATATTTTCTGGCCTCCTTTACCTCTATTTCAGCAACACTTTCTACATCATCTACTATTTTCGAGGATTCTTTAAGCTTTGTGGGAAGTATCTGGATGCCGGGAATTCTCTGAAAATTTTTCTGTTTCAGTTCTTGCAGCCAACTTTTTTCAAATTCAGCAAAAGAAGCCCCTATTGCTGATGATACCGCATCTTCCGTTGATTTTCCGCTCTTGATGCCATCCAGAATAGATACGAGCAAAGGATAACCGCCACGGTTTAAGAGATAATCGATTACGGTAAAAACTTCGGCAAAGGCAAGCGCTGTGTCCTCCCTCTTTTTTAATTTTGCCAGCGAGGGATGCATTTGTTCAAAGGTGATAAAATAATCCTTTTCAACAGCCTCAGCCATCAGGCTCTCTAAAGAAACAGGCAGTTTCGGAATTATATTTTCCAGCCATCGGTTTTCTTCATACTTTGCAATTCCTTCGTGGAGCCAGATGGGCACGCGGTTGTACGTCTTTTTCATTATTACGTAGTGTACATACTCGTGGGTAAGGGTATCGAGCCATTGATACCCTCTCGGCTGGAGGCGTGGACTTGTGATAATTACGCGATTAAATAAACAAATTGCTACAGTTCCGGAGGTTTCTATTTCTTCTTTGGTAAGAGTCGAGATCGTACAAAAGCTTTCTGCGTCAGGAAAAACCTCAACAAGGATAGGTTCTTTCGGGAAATAATCAAGGTCTTTCCCAATCGCATGATAAGCCTTTTCAAGGGTATTTAAGGCATAATCGACCAGTATGGCATCCTTATCTTCTGCATAGCGAAAAAGAAAGTGTTCGGTTTTAACCTCTTTGAACTTGCTTGCCGTTTGATAAATCTTGTCCACGAAGTCATAAAATTCCAGGGCATTCCGTGCGATATCAGGGTCTTTTTGCGCCTCTTTTAAAAGAGATAATGACTCCTGGTAGTTCCCCTCATAAAATCGCACCTCACCTGCAAAAAAGCATACATAAGGATTTTCTGCGGCAGTTGAAAGCAGTTTATCGGCAATTGCAGAAGCCTCATCGATTTGCCACGTCTTCAGACATTCCTCTCCATAGGCTATTTCACCCACAACGTCGAAGAATTTATTATCCTGGGCGTATGCCTTACCTGGAGATAATGTGAGGATCTGTAAGAGAAACACGAGTGTAATAGAGAATCTTTTCATTTTATCCTAAACCGAACGAGTCGGAAGAGACGAAATCCGAAGCACAAAATCCGAAACAAATTCAAATAAGTCAAACTCAAAATATGAAGCGTTTTTCGCATTCAAAATTCTGAATTTGGGATAGACATGCCCTGATGTCTTCCTCGATAATATTTGGGTACGTTTTTTTAATCCCATCAAAATTATCTCCATCTGTATGAAGATCGAGCATAATATGCACAGGGATTCTGGTTCCATTAATAAGTTTACAATTTACCTTCCCCCTCCACAATTACAATCTCCTCCGGCGTGAGGTCGTAGAGTGTGTAAACCATTTGGTCAACCCCGTTAGATAGTAAACATCTAACGGGGTCAATCTGTTTTCCCAAATTGCGGACTTTGGCTTGATTGTCAATGTTTTGCGAGTAATCCTCGTCTTTCATAATAGCAAAGATGCGCCTTGAGCTTTCCCCATCAAATATAATTTGTCAATTGGAAAGATTTGATATCTTTTCACGATCCATTTGTATTCCTATAAAGACGAACGCCCTTGGCTTTATCACGGCGCACTATGTCGCAGATAGACTTCACCGCCTTGTCCATGCTGGCGTGGGAATTGATTGTTTTCCCATTGGAACTGTTGTTGTTTCTTTTTGCCATGATTATTTATTCCCGTCTATTATATTTCGCATGCCCTCAATTTTTCTCTTAATTCCTTTTCCCGGTCACTGAAAACCATGTTGTTGAACTCGTTGATCTCTTCCAGCCATTGTAATTTGTCCTCTGTGGATAATTTCATATATTCGATTATTTTCTCGTCTTCAAATGTATAGATAAATCCCTTATCCATTCTTTTCCTCCAGATATTTTCTTACTTTATTCAGCATTTCAATATCGCTTAAATCCTGACTTCTTCCGCTAAATTCTTTCATCTTTACTACATCATCTATTGATGCCAGATAAATATCTATATCCTTCGCCCTTTTCACCGTTCTGTTTTTAAACGACTTTTCAAAATCCAATGGATGAACAAGCACAATATCAATCACCTTATAGTTTTCGTTTTTATGATAAAAACTGAATGCCTTTAGATTCTTATTTTCTATCCAGTCCTTCACTTTATCAGGATTTGCAAGGTCATCAGGGCTTACGGGCAGGCGCGGAACATAACCTAATTCTTTCAACAGAGATGTTATCTTGAGAACATTTTCTCTATCCATAGCGATAACGATGTCAATGTCCTGAGTCACCCGAGGAACACCATAGAGATTGACAGACAATCCACCTGCGATGAGATATCTGACCTTGCTCTTATACAATCCTTCCAGTATCTCAAAATAATACATATTCAGCCCTCCCGATCCTCTTCAAAATCAAACACCTCCCGCAAAATCGCACCCGGCAGGGCTTCGATAGCCTTCAGTTGCTTATCCGCAGCCTGCCGTGTTTTATTTCCATTACTACTCCTTCCTTCCACAATTGCAATCTTTTCTGGTGTGAGGTTGTAGAGTTTATAGACAAGCTGGTCAATTTGCTTTTCCAAATCATGGACTTTGGCTTGCTTGTCAAAGTTTTGCAAGTAATCCTCGTCTTTCGTAATAGCAAAGATGCGCCTTGAACTTTCCCCTTCAAATATAATTTGTCAATTTGAAAGATTTGATATCTTTGCACGAT
>JAUSDH010000220.1 GCA_030650655.1 Candidatus Brocadiaceae bacterium | reverse complement strand
TGGCTATTGAACCAATTTGAATTTTACAAGAAGAAATACAAAACAGATTGCGAATATCAAGTATGGCAAAAAGGGTTTCATCCTCAGATGATAATGGGAGAAGATGTATTTATGCAGAAAGTTGAATATATTCATCATAATCCAGTGAAAAGGGGCTTTGTGGAGCAAGCAGAGCATTGGGTTTATTCAAGTGTGAGAAATTATTCTACGGGTGATGGTTGTATAGAGATTGATTTAATTGAGATTTAATGAAAAGCAGGAGCTTTTACGACAAGTGCGTTCCCAAGCAGGAGCTTGGGAACGAGAGGAAAATAAACCATAGTCACTGAGTAAAAATTTAAAATTCTCTGTGCGCTCTGTTGCTAAGTCTTTTGTGTTTATTATGAGGCAATGAATTGCTTAAGGAATATTTAAATATTCAGGATATTATCGGCCCTCTCATCCTGTTACAGGAGGTGGAAGGGGTCACCTATGGCGAACTTGCCGAGATAAAACTATCCAGCGGTGAGATGCGGCGTGGGAGGGTTCTGGAAATTACAGACCGCAGGGCGCTCGTTCAGGTATTCGAGGGAACGCGTGGGATCGCCAGGGATAATGTTAAGATAAAATTCCTGGGCAAAGGGATGGAGATTGGCGTATCGCCTGATATTATCGGAAGAATCTTCAATGGCGCCGGTAAAACGATTGATGGCGGCCCACCTGTCATTCCGGTAAAATATTTGAATATCAACGGGAATCCAATTAATCCCTGCGCCCGTGATTATCCGAAGGAATTTATCCAGACGGGTATTTCTTCCATTGACGGTATGAATTCTCTCGTGCGCGGTCAGAAGCTGCCTATTTTTTCAGGCGCAGGACTCCCTCATGCGAAGATTGCTGCACAGATAGCGCGGCAGGCAAGGGTGCTCCAATCTGATGAAAAATTTGCAGTGGTCTTTGCTGCCATGGGGGTTACCTTTGAAGAGGCTAACTATTTTATAACGGATTTTAAGAGAACGGGCGCTATCGAACGGGCAGTACTCTTCATTAATTTAGCTGATGACCCCACAATAGAGCGTATTGCCGTACCGCGCATGGCGCTGACCGTGGCCGAATATCTTGCATACGAGGAAGACGCACACATTTTGGTCATACTCACGGATATGACGAACTATTGCGAGGCACTTCGTGAAATCTCTGCGGCACGGAAAGAAGTGCCTGCACGTCGCGGTTATCCGGGTTATTTGTATACCGACCTGGCTACTCTCTATGAACGTGCTGGGCGTATAAAAGGCAAAAAGGGTTCGATTACCCAGATACCGATTCTCACGATGCCAGAGGACGACAAGACGCATCCTATCCCCGACCTTACGGGTTATATTACAGAAGGACAGCTTATTCTTAGCCGATTACTTCACATGCAGGGCATTTATCCCCCCATTGATGTCTTGCCCTCGCTTTCCAGGCTCAAAGATAAGGGGATTGGTAAGGACAAGACGCGGGAAGATCATGCTGACGTTGTAAATCAGCTCTATGCGGCCTACGCCAGAGGAAAGAATGTAAAAGAGTTGGCCGTTGTGCTGGGCGAATCGGCATTGACGCCAACGGACGTGCAATACATAAAATTTTCTGATCTTTTCGAGAAGATGTTCCTTTTGCAGGGGGTGGAAGAAAACAGGGCAATCGAAGAGACGCTCAACCTTGGCTGGAAGATTTTAGGGTTTTTACCAAAAACTGAATTGAAAAGAATCAAACCGGTATATATTGAAAAATATTACAAACCCTTACCGTCTGAAGAATATTTCAAATTTACTGGGACACAGATTTCCACAGATATGCACAGATAGTAGTTTTTTGTATCAATTTAGTTTTTTGAAAAATAACCCCGTAGGGGTGAAATGTTTATAGAATAATGTGATATACAAAACCTTAGCTCCATTGGAGCGGTATGTGAAACACAGAAACAACATGCCGCTCCGATGGAGCTTGATTGTGGCATAATGCTTTGTCTATAAACATATCGCTCCTAATGGAGCTTTTCACGGTATTTTTTCTAAAAACTAAAGTACTACGGTTTTTTTAATCCTGATAATTCGTGTTCATCCGTGTCCAAAATAAATAATAAACCATGAAAATACAAATCAACGCCACCAGAATGGAGTTTTTTAAACTGCGCCGCAGGCTCTCAACGGCCGTGCGAGGGCATAAACTCCTGAAAGATAAAAACGAAGGGCTTATGAGGGAGTTTTTGCTCCTGGTAAAGGCGTATAAGGAGGCACGTCAAAGGGTGGATGCGGGTTTACCCAATTGTATGAAGATGTTTGTGCTTGCCCAGATTACCTCTTCTTCCGAGATAATTTCTACTGCCTTAGAACAATCGAAAGGAGAATTGGAAATAAAGGTTTCTGAGAGGAGTATCTTGAATATTAAAGTGCCTGTATTCGATGTGTCAGTAAAGGAAAATAATTCGTACAGCCTTGTGGATACCCCCGTTGACCTTGACGACGCAATTATACAACTGAAGGAATTTTTCCCTCACATGGTGAAAGTTGCTGAATTAGAGCAGTCCATTCGTCTGTTAGCAAAGGAGATTGAAAAGACACGCAGGAGGGTTAATGCACTGGAATACGTGCTGATTCCGCAGTTACAGGAATCCATAAAATTTATTAAAACCAAGTTGGACGAAATGGAGCGCTCAAACATCAGCAGGCTTATGAAGATAAAGGAGATGCTGGTATCAAAAACAGTTGTTTAAATAATTTCAGATAAATTATACAATAATTTAGATTCGTCATTTATTTATAGTAAACGTAATAAATAAGTATACATGCACGTGTCATTGCGAGGGCGATAGCCCGAAGCAATCTCCGGGGTTTGGATTGCTTCGCTTCGCTCGCAATGACAACTTTCTTTTTACGTTCACTATAGATTGACATTTGTAATAGGTAAGCTTTTGCGCAACCGAGACGGTTACGCTACCAGTATGAAATTTCTGTACATTAAATGAAATACCACGTGAACCTCAAATATTTTTGTAAAACATTATTTATATTCCTTTGTGCATTTCCTCTG